>JAEWMT010000136.1 GCA_023393095.1 Bacillota bacterium | reverse complement strand
AAGCATTGGAACAGCAACAAATCGCGCAGAGTGATCCTAGGTTTTTTGAATATATTATTGCCGATATGAACCGGAATGACTTTCTGTTGACCCGGGATTATGAAGGCAGTGAAGAAATATGCAAAAGCATGGAGGGTGCTTGCGTTTATCCAATTGAAGGATATATCAGTGCAAAGGAATTACATATCTGTAGGGATTGGCTGCTACGGCAACATTATTATGAAAAAAATGAATTTTTGCAGCCGAGATTTATCAGCTATGAAAAGAATCTTTCATTTATCGAGATGGCAGCAGCAGATATTGTGAAAAGGCTCTCTGATGATAAGAGCTTTCCCAAGATGTTTTAAAGGCAGTCATGGCTTCTTGAATAACCGATGTTTGTAATGATTGAATATATACGAGTAATTACGGAGATATAGCAATCTATGGAGAATGAATTAGAATTTAATTCTCAATTCTTATCTATATGAAAAATACCGATTTCTTTATAATGAGAAATCTTATAATTAATAATTTCAAGACTGTTCTCCAAATTCTTCATCTGCTCCAAAATATGGGATCGATGTTCTTCTAAAAGGTTTTTCCTTTCTTCCAGGGTCTTTGTCCCTTTCAGGCACATATGCATGAACTCTTTGATTTTCTGAATCGGCATGCCGGAATTCTTCAGGCAGCAGATTAAATTAATCCACTCTAGGTCATCTTCCGAAAACTGGCGTATTCCGCTGTTAGAGCGGGAAAGTAAAGGGATTAGACCTTCCTTGTCATAATATCTGATTGTATGATCCGTAAGATTGGTTATTTCGGCTACCTGTTTAATCGTATACATAAGAGCTCCTTCATTTTTACTTTTAATATATATTTCAATTTAATTTATCCTTACAATAATGTGTATGAATATCTATAATAGTAACATAGTTAAATTTATTGTCAAATGACTCTTGACTTTGAGTTAACTCTAAGGATTATAGTGATAATATAGTCATTAAAATGAAGTAAATTTAAATTAAAGTTCTTTTACTTATAAAATTAATACCTGAGAAATTCACAATTAAAACTTATTATAATAAGCGTAAAAATTTGCGCAGGAATGGAGGCATTTATGAATTTTAATTACTATGTTCCAACAAAATTGCTGTTTGGAAGAGGTAAAATCAATGAGCTTCATAAGGAGGCATTACCCGGCAAAAAGGCGTTGATTGTCATCTCAGCAGGCAAATCAATGAGGGAAAACGGATATTTGCAGAAGGTCGAGGAACAGCTTCATCTAGCCGGAGCCACAACAGCTGTATTTGATAAGATTTTGCCAAATCCGATTAAAAAGCATGTGATGGAAGGGGCGGCCTTTGCAAGAAAGGAAAATTGTGATTTTGTGGTTGGTCTTGGCGGCGGAAGTAGTATTGATGCGGCTAAAGCAATAGCAGTTATGGCAGCAAATGAAGGTGATTACTGGGATTACGTAGGCGGCGGAAGCGGTAAGGGTCTTCCGGTTCCAAATGCTCCTCTTCCGATTGTAGCCATTACAACGACGGCAGGAACTGGAACAGAGGCAGATCCCTGGACAGTTACTACGAAGGAAGATACCAATGAGAAAATTGGTTTTGGATATGAAAAAACTTTTCCGGTATTGTCGGTGATTGATCCGGAGTTAATGACTACCGTACCCCCGCATTTGACAGCTTATCAGGGCTTTGATGCTTTATTCCATAGTACGGAAGGTTATATCAATATTACTGCAAATACCATGAGTGATCTCTATAGCTTGAAGGCTATAGAGCTAATTGCAAATAACTTGGCAGCAGCTGTGAATAACGGATCGGATCTGGAAGCAAGAGAGAAGGTTGCACTGGCAAATACTCTGGCCGGCATGGTGGAATCCACCTCGGGCTGTACTTCCGAGCATTCCATGGAGCATGCCATGAGTGCATTTCACCCAGAACTTCCCCATGGAGCAGGACTGATTATGATAAGTAGGGAATATTACACCTTCTTTGCAAAAAAGCATGCCTGTGATGAAAGGCTGATTACCATGGCAAGGATGATGGGTAAGGACAATGCGAATGATCCGATGGACTTTGTAGAAGCTCTGAATGAGCTTATGAAGGCGTGCGGTGTAGCGGAGCTTAAAATGTCGGATTATGGTATTCGTAAAGAGGAATTTCCTACCCTTGCAAAGAATGCGTTTGATACTATGGGTGGGTTATTCGAGGTTGATCCAATGAAATTATCCATAGAGGATTGTATTGCGATATATGAAGCTTCCTACCGTTAATCTCAAAAGAAACATGCAAAGAAATAGCAGTATAGAACAGTTTAGTACTTTAAAGAAGTATAATAAATTAAAGTATTCAGGTATGAATGAAAGATAGAATTATAAAACTAAAACAGGAGGATAGTTTGAAAAGAAGAACATTCTTCAACCGGCAAAAGAATTAGTGTGTTTTTGCTCATTATTTGTATACCGCTAAAACGGTAGATGGAGGTTTATATGAAAACGATAGAATTGGGAAAAAGCGGACTTAAAGTACCTAATATAGCGATCGGCTGTATGAGAATCAATGGGGCCCGGAAAGAGAAAGCAGAGCAATTTGTGGATAAGGCATTGGAGCTCGGAGCTAATTTTTTTGATCATTCGGATATTTACGGAGGAGGAGAATGCGAGAAGATATTTGCTGACGTAGTCCATATGAGCCCTTCGATTCGAGAGAAAATCATCTTACAGTCAAAATGTGGTATTAAGCCGGGAGTTATGTTTGATTTTTCAAAGGAACATATCTTAAACTCTGTGGATGGTATTTTGAAACGTTTGAAAACGGAATATCTTGATATTTTACTGCTTCACAGACCCGATGCACTTGTTGAACCGGAGGAGGTTGCAGAAGCCTTTGACCAGCTGGAGCAGTCCGGTAAGGTTCGGTATTTTGGCGTATCTAACCAGAAGCCGATGCAGATTAAATTATTACAGAAATACTTAAAACAGTCGATTATTGCAAATCAATTACAACTTAGTATCACCAATGCCAATATGATTAGCAATGGCTTAGAGGTTAATATGCTGACAGATGGAGCTGTGGACAGGGATGGCAGTATCTTGGATTTTTGCAGGCTGGAGGACATCACAATCCAACCATGGTCACCTTTTCAATATGGATTTTTTGAAGGGGTGTTCCTAGATAATGATAAATTTCCGAAACTGAATGAGACTGTCAATCGTATTGCTGAAAAATATCAGGTAACCAATACAACAATTGCTATCGCATGGTTATTAAGACATCCTGCAAAAATGCAGCCGGTAACCGGAACAATGAATAGAAAACGTCTCGAGGAAATCTGTCAGGCATCAGAGCTTTATCTGAGCAGGGAAGAGTGGTATGAGATATATCTCTCTGCTGGATATATATTGCCGTAATAAGGATTTTACAAATATCTCATTTTCATTTTGTAATAAATAATAAAAAAGTAAATCTATAATATGGTTTTAGGTGATCATATAAAATAGAAATTCATTTAATGGTGTAATTCATTAAACATCTATTGACTATAATCTATCGTTATACCTTATATAATAAATATTGATTTTACTTATGCTAATAAAAGACTTATACTTGATAAGTAATTGGGAATAATAATTTAATTATGTAAAGGCTTATCAAAATCAGTTTTTTCGTATAATCCAAGGAGGAATTCACGAATGGTTAAAGCAATAGTTGGCGCCTGTTGGGGCGATGAAGGAAAAGGTAAAATTACGGATATGTTGGCACAGGAAGCAGATATTATCGTAAGATTCCAAGGCGGAAGTAATGCCGGCCATACGATAATCAATGATTACGGTAAATTTGCACTTCATTTACTGCCATCCGGTGTATTTTATAAGCATACAACCAGTGTTATCGGAAATGGAGTGGCACTTAACATACCATATCTGGTAAAGGAGATAAAATCCTTGGAGGATCGCGATGTTCCTTCACCTAAGATTTTAGTATCTGACAGAGCACAGATTATGATGCCTTATCATATCTTATTCGATCAGTACGAGGAAGAGAGACTCGGTGGAAAATCCTTCGGTTCTACCAAATCCGGTATCGCACCGTTCTATTCCGATAAATATGCGAAGATCGGTTTCCAGGTATCCGAACTATTTGATGATGAGCTTTTAAAAGATAAGGTGGCTAGAGTTTGTGAGATGAAGAATGTTATTTTGGAGCATTTATATCATAAACCGGCAATTGATGAGAATGAATTATTCAATACCTTAGTTGAATATAGAAATATGATTGCACCATATGTATGTGATACTTCTGCATACTTAAATGATGCAATCAAGGCTGGTAAGAATATCTTACTGGAGGGACAGCTTGGCTCCTTGAAGGATCCTGATTTTGGAATCTATCCAATGGTTACCTCCTCCTCCACACTTGCAGCTTACGGTGCAGTCGGAGCAGGGATACCTCCTTATGAAATCAAGAATATTGTAACCGTTGTTAAGGCATATTCCAGCGCAGTGGGTGCAGGCGAATTTGTAAGTGAGATCTTTGGTGAGGAAGCAGATGAGCTTAGAAAACGCGGCGGTGATGCAGGTGAATTCGGTGCTACTACCGGTAGACCGAGACGTATGGGATGGTTTGATGCAGTTGCATCTCGTTACGGCTGCAGAATGCAGGGCGCAACTGAGGTTGCACTTACCGTGCTTGATGTATTGGGTTATCTGGATACCCTTCCCGTTTGTGTTGGTTATGAGATTGACGGAGTAGTAACAAGGGATTTCCCGACTACAGCAAAGCTTGCGAAAGCAAAACCGGTTTATGAATATCTTCCGGGATGGAAGCAGGAAACCCGTGGCATCAGAAAATACGAAGATCTGCCGGAGAACTGCAGAAAATATATTGAGTTCATCGAGAAGGAGCTTGAGGTACCGGTAACATTAGTTTCCAACGGTCCGGGACGAGATGAAGTTATTCATAGATAATAGAAAATATTATGATATATAAAGATAAAAGATCAGAGACGGTTGAAGTAAACTTCAGCCGTCTCTGATCTTTTTTAGGCTTTTCGCAAACCGGGCATTGAAATTTATTCCAATACCCATCGAAACCATTCATAGCTGAATCATACAAAGATATTTCCTTGACTAGCTGACATAATATTTCTATAATTATTCAAAGAAAAATCCTTTAAGGATTCTATGAAAGTTACATAGATAGCTATGAAGCAGGAACTTCTGAATCCGGCAGGTAGTATTAAGGACAGAATTGCACTTGCTATGGTCGAAGGCGCAGAGAATTTCTGAAGGTGGGAAGGCTTAAAGACATTTTAGCTGAAATCAACTGACGTAAAAGCATTTTAGACTATGTAAAAGTAGTTTGATAGATTTTTTAAGATTTTGGATTGATAATAAGGTCAACAAGGAGGAACAGTGATGGAGATTGGAAGTAAGCTGAAAAGTGCAAGGACTAAAATGGGAATGACGCAGGAAAAAGTCGCTGAGGAGATTGGCGTTAGCCGCCAGACGATTTCAAACTGGGAAAATAACAGGTCTTTTCCTGATATTGCGAGCGTCATCAGATTAAGTGATCTTTATTCTGTCAGCCTTGATGAATTATTGAAGGAGGACAAAAAAATGATCGAATATCTCGGGGAAATTACGAATGAGGTAAAGAGTCGGCAGAAGTTTTCAAAATTAATACAGGTGATTAGTTATCTGTTAATCTGGGCAATGTCAATCATTGTGTTCTGGATTGGAGGAAGATCAGATGCAATGGGATATTCACTAGTTGTATTCTATCTTGTTTTACCTGTAAGTACGTTAGTGATTTCAGTATTTATCGGAAAAGATAGTGGCTGGGCTAATTATAAATGGATTATGTTACTGTTTTTTGGCTTTATGTATATGCTTGCTTCTTATGCTACTTTTAGTTTAGCTAATACAGTAGCTTTCGGAAATTTGAATGCCCCAGATGTAACTGCGTTACTTCCGGGAATCTTATGCTCTGCAGTCGGAATGATAATTGGTACGATTATTAGTATAATAAAAACGAAAAAAGCGAATTAGACTTCAGCTGCAAATTCCTTGGCGATTGAACCTACGTTATGATGAAATTTAAGCTTTCAAAAATAAGTGAGACTATAAATGAAGTAATCAAGGTGTTTTGAACTGTTGGGGGATTTTACTTTACAACCCTAAAATAAGCGGCATACATGGAAAGGACTTGGCGAAATAAACGCTGTTATGATGCAGTGCTTACTTCACCGGGTTCTTTTATTTGACTCATGTGCTTTAATCTCCCTCGTTTTTCTCAAATCGTTGGCTCTTTAATATACTTTTTATAGATGGCATAAGAAGCATAATTAAACCACTAATTCTTATATTTTCTGCTCTTTCCCATAAAAGTTCAGTGTTTGATTTATCAATACTTTTAAAATTAAAATAACATAAGGCAATAAAAGCTGCTATTCCTACAACATCTACAAATATTATAAGTATAGCTGTCTTGTATAGCCTGTTTTTTATATCTAGGTATAAATCTAAAGAGAAGGCAAAAAGAAATAATATTATTACTATAATCCCTATATGAGAATCCATTTGTTTTGAATTTGAACTGTTTACCAAAAGTAATAACAGAGCAATCATTATAATAATTATAGGTATATTCTCCAGTATTTTTTTAAATTTTATGACTTTTTTCCTCCTAAAATATAATTTTTCTTCGTTAATATAAATGATAGTGTAATAACTTATATTCCTGATACTAGTTACTAATGTAAGTGGTAAGCAACTTAAATAAAATATGATTAGATATTATTATATATCTGTTTAAGTAAAACATCTACCATAATTTAACTGCAGACGTATTAAATACTACCTTCTTCACGAATTAGATATTAATAGAATTTCTGTAGATCTCCTGTATTGGAATTTCCTGGTTGAAGTTTTTTGAATTTATAATATAATACTTTTATTAACGAAAGCAGGGAGAAAATTGGGATGAGCTCTGTAATTAAAATTGGCATTATAGGAGATTATGACGGAAGGTTATCACATAAAGCCACGGTAGATGCAATAAGGCATTCTGCTGTTAAATCAGGATTATTATATGAAGTAAAGTGGCTTCCAACGGTTGAACTGGAAGCAGGAGCAAAGGATATGCTGGACAGCTATGATGGATTATGGTGTGCACCGGGAAGCCCCTATCAAAGTATGCTTGGTGCCATTTACGCAATACAATATGCGAGGGAGCATGATATTCCTTTCCTGGGAACCTGCGGTGGTTTTCAGCATACCGCACTGGAGTATGCGAGGAATGTGCTACAGATGGAAGAAATCAGAAATAAAGACTTTGATCCCTATTCACCTAATTTATTCATAACTGCACTTACCTGCTCACTGGTTGGGCAGACGAAAAATATATTGATAAAAAGGAATTCCCGAATATATCAGATCTATGGAGGTACCCAGACTATTGAAAGATATAATTGCAGCTTTGGACTGAATAAAGAGTTTCAAGAGAAACTGGAGCAAAACGGTCTTAAGGTAGCAGGAACGGATGAAGTAGGTGAGGCCCGCATTATATTAATTGAGAAGAACAGATTCTTTATGGCTACTTTATTTCAGCCTCAATTAAGCTCTACCTCTGATCAGCCGCATCCGCTGATTATGAGTTACATCAAAAGTGTAAAAGATTATCATCTTTCAAAAAATAGATAAAATGAGCTATCATACAAAAAGTATCAGAAAGACTGCCTTAATAAAAATGTTAAGGCAGTCTTTTTGATTAAAGAAAAGGAGAAACTTTGGGTCTATTATAAGTAGTATTTTTGACCATAAAACGCAGGCATGAGTAAGGTATTGTATACGAATAAGGTAGTAAATAGGTATAATAGTTGCCGATTTCCAAATATTGACACTTGTACATCAAAATGGTAAGATATGTAATTATATAATAATTAATGGAGGAGTATGGAATGGCAAAGTTTGAATATGAAAATCAGGGGTTTAACACATATCTTATCTATGAACTTGAGGAAGAAGATGAGCTTGACATGTTAAGTCTTGGCATGATTACAAATAATAATATAAACGGCTTTGCTCCGGTTTTATTTACACAGATGAATCATCAGAAATATGTAAAATATAATATTTCAGCTAAAGTATCGATGAAGCAATTTATAACGGGTATCGTAACCAAGAAAAAATTACTTGGCATGTTTTCAAGTATTCTGGAAGCTTTGATAGCAGCAGAAGATTATATGATTGACCCGGATTCAATACTGCTTGATTTTGACTATATTTATATAGATGTCAGTATAAATAAAGCGAATGTAATATGTCTTCCAATTATTAATATAAAAGTAAATCAAATCGAATATCAAATATTCTTTAAAAATATCGTATTTAATACTCAGTTTGACCAGACAGAAAATTGTGATTATGTCGCTATAATCATTAATTATCTTAATAGTGCTGCCATTTTTTCTTTAGTTGATTTTAAAAATCTAATTGATGACCATTTAAAGGCTGATATAACTGTACCAAAGCAAAAATCAAACAGTCAGCCTACCCCTCAAATATTACCCTATGCTTCACAGCAACAGCAAAATGGTTTAGTAATGCAGAATAATATTCAAAAAATTCAACCGCCGGTTCCGGATATATCGGTACAGAATGGACATCTTAAGCCTGCCGGCTTGCCTGTATCCCAGCAGGAGGCTTCACAAACGATATATAATACACCTCCCGTACCTCAGACTTTATCAGATAATAAAAAGAAAAAGTCATTATCTCTGTTTAATAAGACAAAATCACCAAAAGATAAACCCAAAAAAATCAAACAGGTAAAAAAGCAAAAGGATAAAAGTACAGCCTTTGCAATACCAACACCACTGATACCTGGAAGCCCACCGGTACCAATGATGCCTATGCAAAAACAGCAGACAACTCCATCCGACATAATTACACCAGAGCAAAAACAGCCAAATATATATCAGCAGGTACCGACCCAATATAAGGATACAATATCCCAAAGTCAAGGCAATTTTGGAGAGACAACTGTTCTGGGGGGAGGACATAGTGGAGAAACTACGATATTGGATACAGCAGCTGCAGCAGAAATAACGCCGTACATCATTCGAATGAAAAATAATGAAAAAATTAAATTAACAAAGCCAGTTTTCCGTATTGGAAAAGAAAAAAGTTATGTTGACTATTTTATTGGCGACAATTCGGCTGTTAGCAGAAGTCATGCAAACATTATCAGCCGTGAAAGCGAATGCTATCTCTTAGATACAAATTCTACCAATCATACCTATATCAACGGAGTTATGCTTCAGAGTAATGTTGAAGCTAAACTGTCTCACGGTACAAAATTCAGACTAGCAAATGAAGAGTTTGAATTTAGAATTTACTAGATAGGGGTGGGTCAAAGTGAATTTTATCATATCGGCAAGTACCGACGTCGGAATTAAAAAAAGTACAAACCAGGATAGCCTGTCGATAAAAACAGTCATGACGAATCAGGGCCGAATGACATTTGCTATTATCTGTGATGGCATGGGGGGACTTTCCAAAGGCGAATTAGCAAGCGCTTCGGTGGTCAATGCATTTAATGACTGGTTAATTAATGATTTCCCATTACTTTGCGGTGCTCCGATTGAAGATGATGTTATTAAAGAACAATGGGAGACAATTATAATCAGGCAGAATGAAAAAATAATTAATTATGGCAAAAGACATGGGATAAATCTAGGTACCACACTGGTAGCTATGCTTCTCACCGGTCAAAGATATTACATAATGAATGTCGGTGATTCAAGAGCTTATGAATTAACAACCGAACTGAAACAGATTACCAATGACCAGACCCTGGTTGCTCGTGAAATCCAGCAGGGTAATATAACGAAGGAAGAAGCAGCCGAGGACCCAAGGAGGAATATACTACTGCAATGTATCGGTGCATCGAATGAGATATTTCCAGACATGTTCTGCGGAAACAGCAGATATAATGCAGTATATATGCTTTGCTCGGATGGTTTTGTACATCGGATAACTCCGGAGGAATTATTTGATAATTTACAGCCGGAGGTTCTTCTGGATGCCGATACGATGAAAAAGAGCACGGATCGCCTTATTGAATTAAATAAGCTAAGGCAAGAGCAGGATAACATATCCGTAGCTTTGGTGCGAACTTTTTAGGAGGGCGGCAGATGCTTGAAATAGGATCATTAGTTGATGGTAAATACAAGATACTAAATAAGATCGGCCAGGGTGGAATGAGTATTGTATATCTGGCGATGAATGAGAAAGCGAATAAGCAATGGGCCATTAAAGAAGTACGTAAGGATGGTATAAAAGATTTTGAAGTAGTGAAACAGGGGTTAATTGTTGAAACAGAAATGTTAAAATGCCTGAACCATCCTAATTTACCAAGCATTATAGATGTGATAGAGGATGAAAGTACTTTCCTTATTGTAATGGACTACATACAGGGTAATCCACTGAGTAAGACCCTAGAGGAATATGGTGCTCAACCCCAGGAAAATGTAATTGAGTGGGCAAAGCAGCTATGTGATGTACTTGGCTATCTACATACAAGAGAGCCAGCCATTATTTACAGAGATATGAAACCGGCCAATATCATGCTGAAACCGGATGGAAATCTAACCTTAATCGACTTTGGTACGGCGAGGGTTTTTAAGGAAAAAAATATAGCGGATACTACCTGTCTAGGTACGGTTGGCTATGCAGCTCCCGAACAGTTTGGAGGTCAGGGACAGACGGATGCAAGAACCGACATATACTGCCTTGGTACAACATTGTACCATTTATTAACGGGCTTAAATCCCTGTGAACCGCCTTATGAGATACGGCCGATCAGAGAAATTAATGTAGCGCTTTCCAGTGGTCTTGAAAGAATTATCATGAAATGCACACAGCGAAATCCTGAGGATCGTTATCAGTCCTGTGCAGAATTAATGTATGCTTTAGAGCATTATGAAGAAATTGATGATATTTATCGTAAGCTCCAGAAAAAGAAACTCATCGGATTTGTAACGTGTATGGTCTTAACCGTGTTATTTGCTGCGGTTTCTACTTTCGGATATGTATCGGCAGAAAATAAACTGAATGAAAACTATGATGTTAAGCTGATAGAGGCATCGAATGGAAGACTTAAGGTAGAGCAGCAAACAGATTTATTGGTGGAAGCAGTTAAAATCGACCCATCAGATACTAGAGCTTACCTTCAACTGCTTGATCTATTAGTTAAGGATGATAATGAGCTTTCTAAAGAAGAAGCATCCATCCTGATACAGCTGAAAGCAGGATTAGATGTAAAGAACCGAATGGGTTATTCGGCCACAATATACCCTTTTGAAGAATTGAGGTTAAAAAATCCGAAAGGATATGCCCAGGTATGTTATGAAATCGGTATTGCTTTCTGGTATGAATACATGGTATCAACAGATCGTTACTCATCATCGGTAGAATGGTTTGATGAAGCTGTGAGCAGATATCCGATTGCAAAGACCTATATAAAAATAGGTGAGTTCCAGCAGCAGATTAAAGAATATTCAGGACAGAACAGAACCGAAAAAATGTATACATCATATAAGAATCTATGGAAAAACCTGAAAGTCTTATTATCGGATACAGCTTTTATTAAGGATAATGATACAAAACTGCTGGCCTGGAATGAGATTGTTAACACCACATCTTCTAAAGCCGCATATTTCATCACAAATATCAGTGCAAAAGATATGATCGCAATGATGGATGATGTTTCGTCCAAGGCTTCCAAATTAAAAAATACAACGAGATACGATGCAGTGAAAGATATTATTGATAAAATCCTTGCTGATGCTACGAATGCAAAAGAGCGGATCGGTGCAGCTAATAGTAATAATGTTCATGGAAAGTGAGATATCAGGATGACATATGAAATGTACAGAAATATATTTATCATATCGGCCTGCCTAAGTGGGGTGATGTTTGTTGTATCTGTATTTTTGTTCTTCCGATTTAACATTATTAAGATTATTGGTGATATCACGGGAGTAACAGCGAAAAGGGCTATCAATGATATTCGTAGCCATAATGTACAACCTAGGGGAAAAAAAGCATTTACATTGGGGTTGGTAAATTCCGCAAGAGTAAAGCTAACAGATGAAATCACGGATTCAGAAAAAACGATGTGCAGTACCTTGGGCAGCCGGATGTCTGCCTCTATGGATAAGGTAAATACACAGAAACTAGATGATACGGGCGAAACAACAGTCATTGCGCCGGTCTATTTTGAAGTGGAATATGATATTACCTATATTCATACATCGGAAGTTATTCATTGAGAGGGGGTTATTCTAATGAGAATAGGAGTAATAGATAAATTGCTATTTTATTTATCCGTGAGCTTCATGGCATTATTATCATTTACATTCCTGTTTATGCCTTATGCAAGCGAAGAGGCAGACAAACCAGACAAAATAGGACTTTATATAACAGGAGGAGCATTCTGGGCATTTTTGATACTTGGGTATGTCCTTGTTTTCATTATGGGCTTTCGAAGAAGAAAAATCTTAAAGAAATATGATAGCGGAATGAAGCCATCTATTTGCAGACCAGGAATAATACGTTTTTTTTCAAATAAAACAGCGGGTTTTTGTGACGGTGTATTTCTGATTAGCTTGGTAGGCTTTCTCATATGTCAGTTTATTTCAATTAGAAATGAATTGATTATCTATTCATTACTGTCGACAACAATCTGTTTCTTCCATATGCACTGCATGTTTAACGGAAATAATTATAAATATATATGTAGTTTAGCGTGAATAGTCTCGTAAAAAAAATGCGAGCCCAAAGCCTCGTATACGAGGCTTCTGAAGAATAGCAAAAGCGGCTATTCTTCAGAATTTATGCCCATAAAGCATGGGCGTTAGTGTGAATTGTTCAAAAGCACAATTCACACCTAGAAGTTTGTAGGTTTTGGAGAAAGGCATGGTTAATCAATATGGGTAAGAAATCTGGGAAATTCATAAAACGTCTGCTGGCAGCGTGGCTGGCAGCTGCACTGATTATTGTACCTGAGGCAGGCCAGTTAAGCTCTGGTGTATTTGCTTCAACAGATAAATATCCGAATGTTTTTACTTTTACGGTAACTGATGGAGAAAAAGCAATTGAAGGAGCTGATATTACCATTACAGCATCTTCGAGTGAAGATGGTCCTTATACGGGTGTTACCGATTCAGATGGTGTTGCACCAATACAGTCATTAACAGATATTATCGCTAAATCGGAATTGGGTGCTGAGATCGAGGTCACGGTAATAAAGGCTGGATATCAGAACTATAGCAGTTCCTATTCATTGACGGATCAATATGGAAACATTGATATTGTTATGACCAAAATCCCTCCGGTAACAATAAGCGGCACGGTAAAAGAGGCAGGTACTGGAAACCCAATGGAAGGAGCAGTTGTTGAAATTACTGGTTATGAAAACTTTTCTGCAGTCACTTCTTCGGATGGTACCTACAGCATAGATGGACTATATGAAAATCAAACCTATACGATCAATGTAAGCCATGACGGATTTGCTGTTTCCAGTAAAAATGTTATCTTTGGAAGTAATAATGACTTTGCTTTAAAAAAACTGAATACTGGTTTAACATTTTCAGACAGTAACCCGGTGCCGATTGTATATAATCCGGATAATATACATTATAATAATGCCGCTTCAGGCAATCTTGGAATAGGAGCAATTACTTATCAGATTACGGAAGGGGATGCGGCTATTATAGATGCGGTTACCGGTGAGCTTACGATACAAAAGGCAGGTACAATTACGGTTACGGCAATTCAGGCTGAAGATGAGATATACAGTAGTGCCAGTGCATCATATTCTCTGACAATTAATAAGGCACCTCAGCCGAAGTTTTCGTTTGAGACATCCGAACCGGATGATATCGAGGTAACGAAATCAAATTATACGAATACCGCCAGTGGGGGAAGAGAAGATGGAGAAATCACCTATGAGATAACGGAAGGAGATGCGGCTACGATTGACGCATTAACGGGTACGCTGACATTTTTAAAAGCAGGAACGGTAACGGTAAGAGCAACAAAAGCAGGTAACGACAAATATGAAGATGCTGTGGCTACCTATCATTTATCAATTGTAAAATTACATCAGAAAAATTTCAAATTCTTAATACCAGATCCATCCGATATTGTCTATCATAGCAACGCTACCTATACGAATACGGCAGCTGGAGGGCAAAGTGAAGGGGCGATCACTTATAATATTAAAAGCGGTGATGCAGCAGAAATTAATGAAGAGACCGGTGAACTTACTTTATTAAAGGCGGGAACAGTAACCGTAATGGCTACTTTAGAGGGTAACGATATCTATGAACCTGCCACAGCACAATATTCGATTGTCATACAAAGGGCTGACCAGGAAAAACTTGCTTTTGAGATTCCAAGTCCCTCCAATTTGGTCTATCGTGATAACCTGAAATATACAAATACTGCAATTGGTGGAAGTGGTGAGGGTATCATAACCTATGAAATTATAAACGGTGACGCTGCTTCCATTAATGAAACAACAGGTGAACTTACCATACATAAATCGGGTACTGTAACGGTTAAAGCGATAAAGGAAGAAGATTCCCAATATAAAGCTGCATCAGTAACCTATACAGTTACGATTGATAAAGCATACCAGTCATCATTTGCGTTTATGACGACATCGCCGGAAGACATTAAAATTACGGACAGAACTTATACCAATACAGTAACCGGTATACAAAGCAGCGGGTCACTTACCTATAAAATAATTAGTGGTGATGCTGCAATAATCAATCCAGATACCGGAAAGCTGACCTTTCGCAAAATTGGTACCATTACGGTACAGGCTATTTTGGAAGGTGATAGCAGGTATCACGGTGCTTCAGCCACCTATAATCTAACGATAAAAAAAGCAAAACAGTCGCAGTTTGCATTTACTACATCATTTCCATCAGCTATTACCTACAATGAACATGGAATATATTCCAATAAGGCAACCGGTGGGCAAAGTGGGGGCAGGATTACTTATGAAATTACCGATGGGCATGCAGTTAATATTAATCCATATACGGGGGATCTAGCTTTGATAAAATCGGGAACCGTTACCGTTATGGCAACTTTAGAAGGTAATGATGATTATGATCCGATTACCACATCTTATACACTTACTATAAATAAAGCAGAACAGACCGGTTTTTCATTCAATGATCCATCCCCAATCAATATTACTTATGGTATTGGCAAAACCTATATGAATGCTGCTTTTGGCGGACAAAGTAATGGAAATATTACTTATGAGCTTACCGATGGACTAGGTGCAGCCCAAATTGATGCACATACTGGTAGATTAACAACTGTAAAATCCGGAACCATAGTAATAAAAGCTACATTAGAGGGAAATGAATGTTATAAGCCTGCTTATACATCCTATACAATCACCATTAATAAAGCGGATCAGACCGGGTTTGAATTTGCTAATCAACATCCTTCAAACATCGTCTATGACAGTATAAATAATACATATACAAATACAGCAAGTGGTGGACAGAGTGGCAAAGCCGTGTCTTATTATCGAACACAAGGGGATGCCGCCTCTGTTGATGCAGTAACCGGAGAGTTAACGATACATAAATCTGGTACTGTAACCATAAAAGCAGAACTTCCTAGTGATGACTGCTATAACACGGCCTATACGTTCTATTCACTAACGATAGAGAAGGCAGAACAGAAGGGTTTCGTATTTCAGACGCCAACACCTACCAATATCACCTATAACAGTAACAATAATCAGTTTACCAACACTGCAGCTGGAGGTCAAAGCGGTAAGAAAGTATCCTATGCCGTTATGAAAGGATCTTCAGCAACAGTTAATAGGGATACTGGGTTATTGACTGTATGGAAGGCTGGCACTGTAACCGTAACAGCAGATTTACCGGGAGATGACTGCTATCAGGATGTCCAGGCTTCCTATACCATTACGATTGATAAAGACAATCAACTGATTCAGTTTGAGAAGACCGGAACCCAGGGGATGCCGATTTCTATAATTTATGGAAATGAGTTCAGCAATGCAGCATATGAAGTGAAGGATGAATCAGATGCTGACAAGACCGGACATGGTATAAAAAAGATCACGTATGCTATCGTATCGGATGTAAACGGGGTAGTGAAGGATATCTCTGATTCTGGCGTACTGACGTTTAATGACAGCAAAGTTGGAGATGTTGTGATCAAAGCGGTGAAACCGGAGGATGATTGTTATAACAGCACGGAAACAACCTATTATCTGAAGGTCAATTACCTAGAAGCACCACAGGAGCCTTATCAATTAAGTGGAGATACTCTTAATACCGAAGGCTGGTATACAGGTGATGTCACGATCACTGCAAAGGAAGGCTATGAAATCAGTTATTCGAATGCATTAACGGGCAATACATGGTCGGATCATCTGACGGTTGATAGTGAAGGTGTGAATGCAAAAACAATATATCTAAGGAAGGCTTGTGCAAATGGATATGACATCACAGGTGACATTAATATAGACGGAGAAGATATAAAGATTGATAAAAGTAATCCGACGGATTTGGAAATATCCTATAGTAAGTCGGTGATGGATACTGTGCTTGAGACGATTACCTTTGGTTTCTATAATTCATCGGCTACGGTTACATTGACGGCAAAGGATGACTATTCCGGTATCAACGAGTTTGAATGGACTTATTCGCAGCAGATAGGCTCAAGTACTGCAAACAATGTGGTCAGTGAAATGAATAAGATTCAGGCTTCTGATATCACTTACTCGGATCAAACCGCAACAGCCAGTTTTACATTAACACCAGATGAAACAAAGCAGTACAGAGGCAGCATACATTTTAAAGCTACCGATAAAGCAGGCAGATCAAGTGAAAAATATGATGATAAGGTAACTGTAATTGATACAATAGCACCCAGTGTTAATATCACATACAGCGGTGAGCTTGTTCAAAAAGTAGATTCCTTAAATCAAACCGTATTAGCGGTAGATGATACGACAAGATTTATTTATCGTGGTGAAATTACTGCGACAATTGAGGTGAACGAGGCGAACTTCTTCGAAGGATATCAAGCAGGAGAAATTCTTAATCATGATATGAAAATCACGGTAAAAAGGGACGGCAATATTGTATCGGATTACAAGATGACAGATTGGGAGCATGAGGATGGAACGGATAAATACATCAGTAAAATTACCCTTAAGACAGATGGTAACTACGTAATAGAGGTCATGTATCAGGATAAATCCTCCAATCAAATGCAGTATCAATCAGAAGGTGAAAATAAAAAGGGAACCTCAGGGTATACTTCGAATGTTCTTACCATAGATACGGTAGCTCCTGTTATCAATGTCACCTATCAAAATAAAAATAATGATTCGAAATCAAATTATTATAGTTCCGGAAGAAAAGCCACAATTCAGATTACAGATAGAAATTTAAGGCCTTCCGAAGTACATACACTAGTCACGGCAAAGGATGTACAAGGCAATGTACTAAGCGGTAGCGGAATAAACTCCATGGGTGGTGTCAGTTCGTGGACCCAGGTTTCTCCTAACGTCTGGCAGGCAACAGTTACCTATGAAGAGGATGCCGTCTATTATTTTGATATAGATTGCAAGGATATGGCCAATAATAGTGCGCCTGATTACAGGGGAGATTCCTTTATTGTAGATAAAACCGGTCCTAGTTACAGCTCACTCAGCCTTACATACAGCACTCCGCAGATGGAGAAGATAATCCAGGCAATTACCTTCGGTTATTATAAACCATCTGTAACGGTTACCCTTAAGGCAGAAGATAGAATTTCCGGAGTTGATAGTTTTACCTGGAATTACAGGCAGGAAGAAGGCACGAGTACGACTAAGAATGTTCTCACAGAATCCAATACAATTAAGAATGATAAGATTGATTACAGTAATAGAAATCTGACGGCAACAGCATCATTTACATTAACAGCAGATGAGGCAAAACAATATCGCGGTAATATTAGCTTCACTGCAACTGATAGAGCCGGTAATTCAAGTTCACAAAAATTAGATGACAAAAAAGTAGTTGTAGATACAATTTCTCCAACCAGAATAGTTGAATTAAGCCCTGCGCAACAGGTTGCAGACAAGAACACATTACTTACGAGAAATTCCTATCAGTATACCGAGGAGGGGACTAATTCTATACTTTACTATAATCAGAATGTTAAGGCAACCTTTAAAATTACAGAAGCTAATTTTTATGCTGAGGATGTAAATATCTACGTTAATGATACGGTGGTTATACCGGATGACTGGAAACAGAACGGTGATGAGTGGACTGGAACAATAACACTTTCCGGTGATGGTGATTATATTATTAGCATGAATTATATGGATCGTTCCACCAATGTAATGAAAACTTATCAATCCGAAGAGATAGTAATTGATACCATAAAACCGAAAATTAACGTAAAATATAGCCCCAATCATATAAGGAAGGAAACGAAAGATAAGAGAAAGTATTATAATGCAGCCCAGACGGCCACAATCTCTGTGACCGAACATAATTTTAGAGCCGATGATATCCAGGCGGTAGTAACAGCAAAAGATGTAAAAGGCAAGGATGTGGATGTCATAGACTATTCGGATTATCTAAAAACACGTAGCAACTGGAGTAAAAACGGTGATGTATACACTTCGCAAATACCATTCTCGATGGATGCAAATTATACTTTTGACATTAGTTATAAAGATATGGCATTAAACAGTGCCAATGATTATGAGAAGGATTTGTTTACCGTAGATACGACAGCTCCTAATAAACTGGATGTATCCTACAGCAAAAACCTGTTTGAAACGATTATGAATGCAGTTACCTTTGGCTACTATAACGATCGGATGACAGTAACAATAAAAGCAGAAGATAAAATATCCGGTGTTAATAACTTTGTCTATCACTATATCAGGAGCGAGGGCGTAAGTGAAGTTAATGCACAGCAGCTGAATGCAGCAATTAAGAATGCAAAAATTACATATTCGGATCAGGGGGAAGTGGCAACGGCCACATTCTCAATTCCTGGTACATTATTAAGAAGTAATAACCAGTTTAACGGAACGATCAAGTTTACAGCAGCTGACCATTCCGGTAACAGTACAGAAAAGTCAGGAAAAGAAAGAATCATAGTAGATAATATTGCCCCGACTGCGTCGGTATCCTATAATAAACCGGTTCAAAAGCTGGATGGAATATCCTATTATAGTGGAAATATTAATGCGGCAATTACAGTAAATGAAGCTAATTTCTATCCGGAGGATGTTACCATGACGGTTTCGAAAAATGGTGGTAAAGCATATGAGGTGAAACCATCCTGGAGTGATGCGAATGCGGATGTACATACCGGTTCCTATAGGATGGAAGGAGATGGTGATTATATCGTGAACATCGCATACAAAGACAGATCTAATAACAAAATGTCTTCCTATACATCAAATCAGTTTACGATTGATACCGAGAAACCAAAAATAAAGGTGGACAATATAGCAGATGCATCAGCAAACAAAGATAAGAAAATTGGATTTCTCATCTCTACGAAAGATAAGAATCTGGATGCATCCAAATTCCTTCCTAAACTAACTAGTATTGAAATGGACAAAAACGGAAGTTTTTCGAAAATTAATGTCCCGACGGGAAACCTAAGGACGATAACAGCCGGACAGGAGTATGCCTACATTGTTGACAACCTTGCTGCTGATGGTATCTATTCCTTGTCCTGTATCGTGACCGACAAGGCAGGCAATTGGGCGGATGAAATGGCCGTTACAAAATCAGCTAACAGTGAGACCTCCAAACTTTCCTTCTCAGTTAACCGTAAGGGTTCAACTTATGCACTCGATCATAATACGAATCGAGTTGTGAAAGATTATTATGTTCAGAAGGTGGACGACAATATTGTAATCGAAGAGACGAATGTCAATCCTTTACAATCCTATCAACTCACTATGAACGGTAATAATTTATCAGAAGGTAAGGATTATACGATAAAGCAGACTGGAGGGAAGGGACAATGGTATCAGTATACCTATACTGTGAAGCCATCTCTGTTCCAGAAGGAAGGGGAATACACGATCATCTCAACTTCCGTTGATAAAGCCAAGAATAAGGCATACAGTGATATTAAAAATGCGGAAATATCCTTTGTCGTTGATAAGACGCCGCCTGTAGTAACCATATCGGGTCTGAATAACAAAGGAAGATATCAGACCAAGACCCAGAAGGTAACGGTAATTCCAAAGGATGATGGCGGAAAACTGGATAGCCTCGAGGTAATGGTAACAAGTAAGAACGGAAGAAAGATCACTGATGAAACTGGAAGGGATATCAGTGAGAGAATAAATCTATCAGGGAATAAACTGTTGGAGGCACTTGAAAAAAATTCAAATAAAATTAATTTTGAGATACCAACCGGAATGGATATGAATGTGCAAATAGTCTGCAATGATCTGTCGGTGGATGATAAAGGCCGCAGGAATACCACGGAGGAAGTATTTAAAAACGTCACTGTTTCACCTGACTGGTATATTATCTTCTATGCAAATAAGCCGTTATTCTACAGTACAGTTGCAGGTGCACTATTCCTTTTGATATCCATTAGTTCATTTGCCATTGTAAGAAAGAGGAGAAGATAATACTTTACAAAATAAGGTAATAATATTACAATTAATAGGAGTATGTGGTAATATATAGAAAAGTGAAATTAATCAGAGGTGAAACAGTTGAAGAAAAAGGAAAAAGAGCCAGCATATTATATGACGGAAACCAATATTAAGGCAATAAACTATAACGTATATTACCTGAGTGTGCAGGAAAAAATATTATATTTTATGATTGCATTTATTGCAGGTGCAGCTGTTGCATATCTATTTTATGGAGGCCTTGGTAAGAATGAATTCGGGGAGGCAACTGCTGTAACCTACGGGGCAAATACGATCATCTGTTCGATAACCGGACTATTTGCGGCGATACTGTTCCTCCCTCTGAGAGAAAAGCAGATCAGGCGGAATCGGAATAAGAAGTTGAAATTACAATTTCGTGAATTAATGGACTCCTTAGTTACATCCATTAATAGCGGAAAGACGGTAGTCGATGCTTTCCGAAACGCTTATGAAGATCTACAGATAATCTTTACCGCAGAATCATACATAGTAAAGGAATTAGAAATCATCAATGCCGGGATGCAAAATAATATTAATATTGAACTCCTGCTCTTGGATTTTGGAAAGCGCAGCGGAGATAATGACATATTAAGCTTTGCTAATGTTTTTGATACCTGTTACCGAAAAGGGGGTAATATCAAGGACGTGATAAAGAATACCCAGCAGATCATTACCGAGAAGATGGAGATTGAGCTTAAGATTGATACCATTGTATCAGGTAATAAGATTGAACAAAATATTATGATGGTAATGCCAATTGCACTGATCGGAATTATTAAGGGAATGAGTCCGGAATTTGCACAGAATTTCCTTACCCCGACAGGATTATTTTCGACTACCTTTGCGATTGGTCTGTTTATAATCTCCTATTTTGTAGGGAAAGAAATCCTGGATATCAAAATATAGTTTCAAACTCTTTCAAGGGAAAGGTACGGGTGAGAGAATGTTTTTACCAACATTGTCGGTTGTAATTATGTGTATAGGAACCGGACTTGGATTTTTATATCTCATTTTTATGCTAATCGGAATTAAGTATGATGCTTATCTGAAACCGCTGAATAATAAAGAATTTCCAATGTATGAACTGTATGGCTTCGGTCTGGCGGTTCTGGGAGTATTCAACTACCGTTACAGCAGCAGAAAGGAGAGGGATCGAAGAAAAGAAATTCAGCTTCTTTATGATGAGAAATTTACTGATTATTATCTGTCGATCCTTGCAGCGCAAAGGATAACGTTAGCTTATTCCCTGTTGATATTTGGTTTCATCTTTTATGGAATCACTAGCAATATTTCCGCTTTCTTTATTATACTGCTGTTTTCTTTTGGGGCTTATTTTTACTATGATGGTCAGACGACGAGAAGTATTAAAAAACGATCAGCACAGCTATTAGGTGATTTCCCGGAGGTAGTATCCAAATTAGCACTGTTAATTAACGCTGGGATGATTATGAAGGAAGCCTGGAATAAGGTTGCACAGGGAGGGGATGGCCTGCTGTATGAAGAAATGCGTATTACTATGACTGATATTGAAAACGGTAAGGCAGAAGTAGATGCATATAATGATTTTGGTAAAAGATGTGTCATACCAGAGATTAAGAAATTCACATCCACCGTATTACAGGGGCTGATTAAAGGAAATCAGGAGTTTTCACTCATGATAAAGGATCAGAGTAAAGAGATATGGTCAAGGAAACAGGAACTGGTCCAGCAGCAGGGACAGAAAGCAGCGAGTAAGTTACTGATTCCAATCTGTATCATATTCATAGGTATCTTAATTATGATTATCGTGCCAATTTTCACGAACCTGGGGGTTTAGTGAAATGAGTATAAATATTTTAATGAGGAGGATAAAATATGTATCAGCAATTAAATTATTTGTCTTTGTACTTACGTACCAGAATGAAACTATTTTTATCGGATGAAAAGGGAGAGGTAAATATTGTGGCAATTGTAGTTCTTATTGGAATAGCTGTGTTATTAGCGGTGGTATTTAAAAGACAGATAAGTGGACTTTTGGGTGATTTATTTGGCACTATAAAAACTACGGCAACAAATGCAATAACAACAGCTCCTGCTAAATCCGGTCCCTATTAAATTACTATTACATATTCGAATTACATAACCCTTCGGCATTCTTACCGAAGGGTTGTATAAAATTCTAATATAACAAATAACCAAACAGGAAAGAAGAAGATTTTAAATGAATTGTAAAAATTCAATAATAAAACGGAATATTCAACTACTGAAGGATGAAAAGGGAGTAGTAACTATATTCGAAGCAGCAATCGTATTTCCTGTCATGTTCTTTGTGCTGTTTTTTATCATCTATATAGGTAATGCGTATTATCAGATTGCCCAAGTAGATGACTGTGTGATGAGGGCTGCGATCGAAGGCTCAGAATGGATTGTAAATCCGCAGCAATATGATATGAAAGAAAAGGGAACCATTCCCGTAAGTATAAAAGATGTCCAGCCTTACCGCTACATTTTAGGCGAGATTCCGGGAGCCAGTATCGATAAGATTGAAAAGAAGATTGCGAAAGATCTGGAGGAGGACATCAGTCATTGCCATACGTTTTTCATCCGTATGGAACCAAAGATAACCAGTAAGCAGGAGGATATGGCAGAATTTCATAATTATATTGTATATTCCACCTTTACGACTGAAGTCACCTATGAAGTTAAATTTCCCATTCGGTATTGGGGTAATAAGGAACCAACCATCATGAAGCTGAGCTCCTGTGCCGAGGTCTCAGTTGACGATGCACCTGAATTTATTCGGAATGTAGATATGGCAGTGGATCTTGTCGGCAGTACAAAAATCGGAAAGTCGATTGAAGATGCATTTTCGAAGATTAATAACTTCCTAGAAACATTTGCAAATAAATAGAAAAGAGGGGAATATCAGATGCTAAAATTTATGCTGAAACGGCAGGGTGCAATCTCTATCTTTCTAACGATCATATTACTTCCAATGCTTTCGATAGGCTGTGTCATGGTAGATATGTCAAGAATTAGACTTGCGCGTTCCATGGCGGAATCTGCCGGAGATCTGACGCTTAATACAGGATTGACTTATTATGATAATGTCCTGAAGGATATGTACGGTCTGATGGCTGCCTCTCAGGATTATGATTCTTTTATTAGTAACCTGAAGGATTATTATACAAAGACAATAAGTTCAGCCGGTATATCAGACAAACAAACGGAGAACTATGTTGATAAGATTATGAATCAACTTACGGGACTTGGTGTCAGTGGAGATTCCGACACCTCAGATTTAATGCAAATGAAAGTCATAGATTTTAAAGCCATACAGAGGGAAGAGGCCAGTCTGGTTAATCCCGCTTTATTAAAAAGCCAGATAGTCAACTTTATGAAATACAGAGGCCCCATTCAGTTCGGACTAGGTTTTCTGGATTCCTTAAAAAGCTTTTCAACCATAGGCGATCAGCTGAAAGTGGTTGAAGCCAAGCAGGATTATTATAAAGAAAGACAGACGGTAGTGGAAAAATGTGAAGAAGCCTATCGAAACATGTACGACTATAATCTGCAGAATTTAACGCAGAAAGCTTTCACAGATGGTTATGATACATTAAATGGTTATAAGATCAGATACCAGTTTGTAAATCAAAACATTGTATATGATTATTATGGTGCGAAGGGTAATTTTGATGATGAAAAGCATACCTATGCGATAGATAATGGAGGAACATTTACTTTCTATAACAAAGGCAAGCTTGTTTCAGAAAGTCAATACACAGTGACCGGAGCCAATGAACTGTCCAGTTATATCTCTAATATGAATCAAGCGAAGGCTAATTTTAAGGAGGTACTTGGTAACGATATCAGTAAACAGATGTGCTTAGGAGAGACAAGCGGAGTCTATGATATAAAGCGGATTATCTATTATCAGAAATACAGTGATGATGCCAAAGGATATGCAAATGCAGCCTACAAACTATATATGGCGTATAACAAATTCATTACTGCCAAAAGTTCTCTGGAAAAGGATATCTCATCGAAAGAGGATGATCTGCAAGATCTGCAGGATACCCTGGAAAGTATGCTTACTCCTCCAAAGAATTTGAAAAAGGGGGAAGTATGGACACCACCGGATACGAGCGGAATCGAGGAATCAATCAGTAGTCTCAGTAAACAAATTGAAAAAGAACAAGAATGGCTAAATAAGCAATACAATGGCAAGACAGCAAGTAAGTGGGAATCCGAATTCACTGATTATTATCAAGATCCGTCAACCATGAAAGCCTTCTCCAATTTAACCCATCCGATGAAGAAGATCATCACCGGTTCCTCGAAGCTTTCCTATGAGATGCAGGAGAAAACTTTTTTGAATAAAAAGGACTTGGTTGATGGTGGTTTTTCCAATGGTGTCCTCAAAGATATCAGTGATTATATAGATGATTTATATACGAGAATCGTAACAGGTATTGATGATTTAGAAAATGCCAAATCAAACCTTGAATTTGTCAGTAACGAAGTTGCACCGGATGGAGAACTTACCGGCAGGGAAAAGACCTGGGACGATAATGCCCGAAAAGACACAATTGTCGGTACTTCCGTATCCGAACAGAATATCGAAGAGGTAAAATCAGTACATGAATTTATTAATAAGGCAGATGTCGATGATCTGCTAAAACATATTGACGGAGCCATAGTAACCCTTAAGAATGCCAAGAAAGAGCTGGATTCCTATCAATACGGAGATTCCACTTTAAAGGATGTCACGAATCTTGATAAGGCTGTGGATGCTATAGATAAAAAAGGGTATGGCACGCAGATAGAAAATGTCAGAGCAATGACATCAGAACTCGATGCATTAAGCAGGACGGTTTTTAGCGGAATGTATAAGGAACCTTCAAAAGGCCTGACCCATTCCTGGTCAGAGGATACCAGTCATCCTGAATTGGAGCATATAGACCATAAATTTTATAAATACTTGAAGGGACTTTATTATAAGGTAGTGCAGGAAGGAGAAAAATATACAAATCGAAAAAAAGATGCCGAAAAAACTCAGTCTGATGCAGAAGATAAACTAAAGAGCTATGATACATTAAAAGATGATTCCGGAAGTGATGAATCTTCCATATTTAAATTTGCTGGTTCTCTGCCCAGCAATGAATGGGTCGATAAGGATGGCAAAGGTGGGTTAAAGGCAAAGGCCATCAAGCATAATGAAGAAGCCATGGCAGAATATGAAAAGGCGGAAGGGGCAGGCGGTAACATCTCAAACACCATGGAGTTTGACGCCGGTGTAACCTCTGGCGGAGCTCTTACTAATATGTTTGCCAGTCTCGGTAAGGAGCTGGCCAATATGGGAATAACGCTTCGGGATGATCTTTTCCTCTCTGGATATATCATGAATATGTTTAGCTATGACACTTTTGAAAATGAGAAGATATGGGAGGCTAACGGTAAGAAGACGGATCTTTCACAGAATACTGTTCCACAGAACACCATTACAGTAAATGATAAATCATATAAGACAGCCTGTTATAATGCGGATGGGACATTTAGCTGTTCAGCTGCTGGAAAGCTAAAGGCGGCAGATCTTATGAGCTTAACCAAAGTACCCATCTCGCCGCAGAATAATGCCGCCTATCGGTCGGAAGTAGAATATATCATCTACGGAAGCGACAATGGTAAGACCAAGGCATATGGAACAATCTATGCCATCAGGGCAGGCTTTAATATCATCTATGCTTTCTCAGACACAACGATACGAAGTACCGCACAGGGAATTGCAACCGCCATATTCGGGACACCTCCATTGACATTTATGGTGCCGATTGCACAAGCAGCAATTATAATCGGGGTAGCGCTGGCAGAATCCGCGTTAGACATATCCTGTCTGAAGGCAGGCATGGCAGTACCGATTTATAAGACGAAAGAGACATGGATGTTAAGTATTGATAATTTGTTAAAGAATACGGTAGGTGTGATCAAAAGTAGCGCCGGCAATGCGGCAAAGGGTATCGTTAATGAAGCAATTAATACTACAACTGATCAATTAAATGAATGGTTGGATATGACAGATGAGCAGCTGAAGGAATATGTAAACGGAACAGCGGATAGTGCACAGGATAAAATAAATGAACTTGGTGATGCTGTTAAGGATTCAATGACTAAGGGAGTAGAGCAGTATATTGGTACTGCGGTAGATCAGATGATCACCCTATGTGAGAATACGAAGACCTTAATAGCTGGAGGGAAGCTAGAGAAAAGTGATCGGGTTGAGTATGTTAAAAGTAAGCTTAATAGCTGGGCAATAGCGGATAATGTTGATACAACAAGTATTGTTTATGAGGCAAAAATACAGGCCGTTGATCTTTTGATTAGTGAAGGATATGTTGAAAAAGTTTTAGAGCAGTTAGATACGTTGGAACAAACTGCCGCAAATAAAATTACAGATTTACAAGATAAGACAATAGTACGTTTTAGCGATTATATTGATCAAATAGTAAACTATATTAACGATCAAATTATAGGTAACACCGAAGGAAAAATTAATAAATACATAACAGAAGCTGGAGAAAAAGCAAAGCAAAAATTAGCAGAGGGTTCAGATGAACTGAAAAAATCAATTAATAGCTATATTGATCAGCTGTCGGGCGGAGGAGGAACAGGAGGTACTGATGCCAATACAAATGTAACAGCATCTTTATATAGCTTCCAGTATAGCGATTATCTACAATTGTTTCTAATGATAGCTTTATTGATAAATCAGGAATCGGTGCTTCTTCGTACAGCAGATATGATTCAGACAAATACAGGATTGGCGGAAAAAGGCAAGGTACAGCTGACAGCCTTAAACGATAAATCAACAGGAGTATTTCGGTTAAAGAACGCATTTACATACTTAGAGGTTGAATCAACGATTGAAGTTAAACCAATTTTTATGAAGCTGCCATTTATGCCTGACGAAGCAGATAATTTAATAAATAATAATAAAAACTGGTATACCATTCAGTACAGAGGAGTACAAGGATACTAATAATAAATAATAAAGGGAGAAAGAAAATGAAGAAATTAAAAAATGTTTTAATAATAACTGTTTTAATGTTATGTTTATTTGCTGTAACATCCTGTGGAAAGAATGACAGTAAAAATGTTAAAAATGAAAAAAAAGATACCCAGGTATCTAATGAGAAGGAAAATGTATCAACTAATGATAGCAGTGATAAGGATGGATCAACTACTACAGCACCTACAGGAGAAGCTGATAAGAACTCTTCTAGCGGTAAAGATTACGAACCGAACTTTATTCATGATGAAGAACCAATTGGTTCTACTCATTTTGGCTTTGTCGGGGCTGAGTTGGATGTGAAGGCACCAGCATACCATGAGGTTCCTCATGGACTCCAAAATTTTCATTTTGGTGAGATATTAACAATAGGTTACTTTCAAGGGGATGAGTCTTATTTAAAAGGAATAGAGAAAAATGAAGATATCATGGATAAATTAGGAGAAACATTTTTTAGAGGGACAGAACGATATATTGACGATAATGGTTTTGACCATTTCGAATTTGATAAACAAGAGAAGGTAACTATTAATGGTATCGATATGATTCGTTATGAAGGTAATTTAGTTGTAAAAGGATATGATTCTAATAAAAGATATGTAGTAGCATATGTCTTTCTTTATAATAATACACCGAATGCTATTTTTGGATGTGTCGGAGATTATAAACAGCCAAAGGAATATATTGAAGAAATGAGACATAATGTGGATGAATCTGTAAAAACCATAGTTCCTTGGGAATAGTAAAAAAAACTAGATGTACGGGGTTACTAATCTGCTTGATATAAGTGATAAAAAGGGGAATGAAAGATGAGAATATACAGGAAATTGATAATATTATCTATTCTTACAATAAGTTTATTTACTGTAGCATCCTGTGGAAAGAATGACAGTAAAAATGTAAAAAATGGAAAAAAAGATACCCAGGTATCAAATGAGAAGGATACAGGGGGGAGCCATGAACATATTTATTGAAATCATTTGGGTTATATTATTAGGATTTACAGCTATGTTTTATCTGACCTTTGATATCTGGAGGGAAAAGAAATCAGGCACGGAGAAAGTAAGGAAGGTATGGAAAGAGCAGAAAAATATCCTGATTTTCTGCACCATCGGTATTATCTGTGCAGTAGGGCTGAGCTTGGATTTTAGCTTCCTGTACAAGGAGAATCTGCTAATTACCAACTTAAAATTAATAACGTTGGTTATGTTACTCTTTCCTGCCGGATGGGTGGATTTTAAAAAATACATAATACCAAACGAATTGATTCTGTTTGGCCTGATTATTAGGGCGATTTTACTAATCATAGAGATGGTGGTTTATTCGGATACCTTTTTCTCTGTAGTAAAGGACATCCTATATGCTTTGGCTATAGTTCTGTTCTTCCTGCTGATTGGGGTATTCCTGGTGAAAAAGGGCATCGGAATGGGTGATATTAAGTTGCTCTTCATTATGGCAATTTATCAGGGCATTAGTGGAATGAGCGGTTCAATTTTTTTCTCTTTATTGGTGGCGTTTGTTGTATCCGTATTTTTACTGATTACCCACAAGAAGACCAAGAAGGATACCATTCCGTTTGCACCGGCTGTTTTGCTGGGAACCTTAATATCAGTGGCACTTTCCGGAATGTAACTGTAATAACTTTATAATATATACGGACCCTTAGATTGAGTAAAGTCCGGGTCTGGAAAGGTTTGGGTTATATGAAAGGATTAAGACCAGTTGTAATTATTGGTGTGATTGCTCTATTCGTAGCTGCTTGGTATTCGTTATTCAATAACAGCAAAATAATGGAGCAGGAGTATACTGCATGTCTAAGTGAAGCAAGAAATAAAGCAAATATGGGTATTTATACAGATGCAAATAACAGCTACTTGAAAGCTCTGACGATGTATCAGGGTATTGATCTTCTCGGTGAGATAGCTGATTATTATCGTACATCAGAGCAGAAAGATGCATTTGTAGAGGAGTGCAGTACGATAATTAGTAAATATCCCAAAGTAGAGACCGGTTATGTTAAATTATTGGATTACTATTATAAGAATCAGGCCTACACAGAGTGTTTCACAGTCATTGATCAAGCCAAAAAGAGAAGAATAAGGTCGGAGAAGATTGAAAAGATATATAACGATATCTATTACACTTATAAAACCATGAATTCTGGGATAGCTGATATTGGTACCGATTCGGGCGGATTTGTTACAATCCAGGATGGAGCTGGTAACTGGGGATATTACTCCGAGGCCGGATTTTCTGCGATCGGTTGTAATTATAGACAGGCGGCTCCCTTTACAGAGGAAGGATACGCATGTGTTTATAATCAGGAGGGTGAATTTTACCTGATTAATACAAACAATGAGAAAAAATATGTTGATGTTGAGAAGAAAAAAATTGAAGAATGCTCTGCATTATCAAGTGGAATGATGGCAGCTAAAATAGACGGAAAATACTCTTACATTGATATTAATTTTAAGGTTTTATTTGGAAAGTATGATTTTGCTGGAACCTTTCATGACACAGTGGCTGCGGTTAAGGATAAAAAAGGCTGGTTTATTATTAATACTAATAATCAGAGGATTTCGGATACCTATTATGCAGATATTAAATTAGATGGTGCCAAAATGGCTTTTCGTAATTCCCTTGCTTTTGTTTCGGAAGATAATAAGAATTATTATCTGATGAATGCACAGGGGAAGAAGGTTGGCCAGGGGATTTGGGAGGATGCAATTCCGTTTATGTCAGATGAGCCGACAGCGGTGAAAAAGGACGGTAAATGGGGATTTATAGATACAACAGGTAAGGTGACAGTAAAACCTCAGTATGAGGAGGCTAGGCCATTTTATAATGGTCTGGCAGCAGTTAAGGTGAATGGAAAATGGGGATATATCGATTCTAAATATTATAAGCTAGTGATACCGGCAGAATTTGAAGAGGCAAGGGAAATGGGCGCCCATGGTTTTGCTTTTGTTAAGCTGGATGACGAGTGGAACGTACTCAGTCTGTACCGTTTTAATCATTAGGAATTATGCCGTCTTGTAGTCGGCGGATTGGAGATAAGGTATGAAAATTAAATTAGCGATACTGGATAAGGATGCAAATTATTTAAATCGAATCGTATCAATGTTCAATAATAAATATGCCGACCGTCTCGTGGTATATTCCTTTACGGATTCGGAAACGGCATTGAATAGCCTGGAGACGGAGAAAATCGACGTATTTATAGCTAGTGAGGAGTTTAAAATAGATACATCCAGACTTCCGAAGAAATGTGGCTTTGTATATTTTGTGGAGGCGTCCTCGGTTGAGTCTTTGTATGATCAGAGGACGATTTGCAAATACCAGAAAGCGGATCTTATCTATAAAGAGATTCTGGGAATCTATGCGGAAGTAGCTTCGGCCACTACCGGATTTAAGCTTGACAGTAATTCTTCCGTATCAATCATAACCTTCCTGTCGGCTGGCGGAGGCGTTGGAAGTTCAACGATGGCGGCAGCATGCTCGCTTTCTCTAACGAGGAAGGGGAAAAAGGTACTCTATCTGAATCTGGAACAGAACGGATTAAGCTCATCCTTTTTTCATGGGGAAGGGCAGCTGGATTTGAATGATGTGATCTATACGATCAAAAGTAAACGTTCCAATCTTGCTCTTAAACTGGAAAGTGCCGTGAAGCAGGATGATACAGGGGTTTCATTTTATGAAAGTCCAAAAGTTGCTTTAGATATGGTGGGATTGTCAGAGGAAGATATTAGGAGGCTTCTAACCGAACTAAAACTGACAGCTTCTTATGATTATATTATTGTAGATACAGATTTTATATATGATAAGAAATGCTATGAAATCATGAATGCATCAAATCTCATTATATTTGTATCAGATGGATCAGAAATTGCCAACAGCAAGCTTAACCGAACCATGGAAGCCTTGAATATAATAGAACAGGGTAACAATCTGAATGTATTATCCAGAACGGTACTTCTGTATAACAAATTCAGTAGCAAGACGGCTAAGACAGACAATATTGATTTAAAGGTATTAGGCGGTGCACCGAGGTTTGAGGGAGCGACAACCAGACAGCTAATGGAACAGCTGGCATCCATGAGTTTTTTTGATACACTTATATAGATGATCCGGGGGGAAGGATATGAATATAGAACAGGAAGATACGCTGGTTTTAGAAGTAAAAAAATATGTATATAATAATCTTCCATTAAGTACGATTAGTGACGAAGAATTGCAGGAACGGATTGAAGAAATTGTAAGAAGCAGGATAAGAGATGAATACATATCAATTGACCAACAGGTATCCGTTGTACAGCAGGTATACAGCTCGATTCGTGGACTTGGTCTATTAGACAGCATCATTAACGATGATATGGTTACCGAAGTTATGATTAATGGCCCGGATAACATATTTATTGAGAAAAATGGTAGCTTGTTCAAGCTGGATAAACATTTTGAGAGTCAGAGACAGCTCGAGGATATCATTCAGAGAATTGTAGGTCTGGCAGGTAGAGAGGTAAATCAGTCCAATCCGATTGTAGATACTAGATTACCGGATGGTTCCCGTGTAAATGTAGTTCTTCCGCCAATTTCCTTAAGCGGGCCAATTATTACAATCCGAAAGTTTTCAAAGACACCGATGACCATAGATAAATTGATTGAATATGGTTCCATTACAAAGGAAATAGCGCATAAATTAGAGCTGCTAGTAAGGGCAAAATATAATATTTTCATCAGTGGGGGTACCGGCTCCGGAAAGACTACTTTTTTAAATGCTTTGTCAAATTACATTCCAAAAAGTGAACGTATTATAACAATCGAGGACTTAGCAGAATTACAGATTAAAGGAATCGAGAATTTGGTTAGTATGGAAACGCGTAATGCAAATATCACCGGCGCAGGAGAGATTACAATCCGTGATCTGATTAAAGCCTCACTGCGTATGAGGCCGGAGCGTATTGTAGTAGGTGAGGTCCGCGGAGGAGAGGCGCTTGATATGCTTCAGGCGATGAATACGGGACATGATGGTTCTTTGTCGACCGGTCATGCAAATTCTACTAAGGATATGTTAAGCCGTCTGGAGACTATGGTTCTAACCGGAGCGGTGGAGCTGCCGTTGGAAGCAATCCGTCAGCAAATCGCTTCTGCAGTGGATATCATCATACATCTTTCAAGGCTGAGGGATCATTCCAGAAAAACCATGCAGATAACGGAGATTATCGGCTACGAGAAGGGTGAGATACTCCTGAATCCTCTGTATGTATTTGAAGAGGATGAGAAAACCACCATGGAGAAGGTTTCAGGTAGCCTTAACCGAACGGATAATCTGATAGTAAATGATTTTAAATTAAAATTGGCGGGAATTAATGAGAAGATATAAAGATTCAAATAAATAACATTTTAAGCTTTAGGGCAGTGAAGCATCCGGAATAAATTGCAGGTAAATAGTTACAGTTCAGCCTTTATGCCTGGGAGGTATAGGAAGTTGCCTCACACACCGGTTGGAATACGTTACGGAAGTTTCCTATACCTTCCAAGTTGAACTGTAACGGTAAATAATGCAAGACGGGGATCAATAATGAAGGGGCTATGATAATGAAGGAAAGAAATCAGCGCGGTTCGGTAACCATAGAAGCAACGATTGCTCTGACTGCATTTTTATTTATGTTCATGATGCTGTACAGTGTTGTAACCATATGCAGGGCTGAAACAAAGATCACAATGGCGGTAAATAATGCGGCAAAAGAAATATCCCAGTATAGCTACATTTACAGCCTTACCGGATTAAATGGCAGTGAAGCTGCAATAAATGAAGGAGCCCAAGGGACAAAAGATAAAATTAATGAGGCAGTTAATAATGTCGCGGATACCTTTGATGCGATTCAGACTCTCCGGTCAGACGGTGAGAATATGGTGAATACGGTAT
>JAEWMT010000142.1 GCA_023393095.1 Bacillota bacterium | reverse complement strand
GGACTTACCTCAGCACGTACCTTTACAAAACAAAGACGCTGCGTTCTGGCAGACAGCCTTTGCATAAGATAAGGTTAGATATGCCGGTAATTCATTAAGTTGCGAATCATAAATGACGAAAACCGTTAAAAAAACGGTAAAATGGAGGCATAATCATGGATATGAGTTCAGTAAAAATTGAAGATATAGTGAAGCAGGTCCTTCAGGAAATGAAACAATCACCCTCAGCAAAAGCAGCATCAACAGCAGCTTCAGGTGATATCCCGAAGACCGGCCGTGTCGCAATGCTTACAAAACTTGAGCATTTCGATTTAAAAGAATTTCCGATACCGGAGCTTGGTGATGACGATATTCTTGTTAAAGTAGAAGGCTGTGGTATCTGCGGCACAGATGCACATGAGTTTAAGAGAGATCCCTTCGGTTTGATCCCGGTAGTTCTGGGTCATGAAGGGACCGGAGAAATCGTTAAAATGGGTAAGAACGTTAAGAAGGACAGTGCAGGTAAGTCTCTAGAGGTTGGAGATAAGATAGTTACCTGTATGATCTTCAAGGATAACCCGGATATTACAATGTTTGACCTAAATAAACAAAACGTAGGCGGAGCAGATGTATACGGATTACTGCCGGATGACGATGTTCATTTAAATGGTTGGTTTGGGGATTACCTAGTAGTACGCGGTGGTTCTACCATCTTTAATGTAAGTGATTTGGATTTAGAATCAAGAATTTTAATAGAGCCTTCTGCTGTATTAATTCATGCAGTAGAGAGAGCAAAAACTACAGGCATTTTAAGATTTAACAGTAGAGTAGTTGTTCAGGGTTGTGGACCGATCGGACTAATCTGTATCGCAGTTCTCAGGACAATGGGTATCGAGAATATCGTTGCTGTAGACGGTGAGCAGAAGAGACTTGATTTTGCAAAAGAAATGGGAGCTACCAAATCAGTTAATTTCAAAGATCATAAAGGAATTGAAGCTCTTGCAGATGCAGTTAAAGATTCCTTCGGTGGATATCTTGCAGATTTCGCATTCCAGTGTACCGGCTCACCGGTCGGACACTCTAACATTTATAAATTTATCCGCAACGGCGGTGGTTTATGTGAGCTAGGCTTCTTCATCAATGGTGGAGATGCAACCATCAACCCTCACTTTGATATCTGCGCTAAGGAAATCACAACAGTTGGTTCTTGGGTATATACACTGAGAGATTATGCAACAACCTTTGATTTCTTAAAGAGAGCAAAAGGAATTGGTCTTCCGTTAAATAAGTTAATCACTCACAAATATCCGTTAGAGCAAATCAACGAAGCATATGTGACAAACCTGAAGATGGAAGGTTTAAAGATAGCAATTATTAACAAATAAGATGCCTAAAGCGTCATATGGAGGCAAAAAATGCGAAATGCTGTTGGCTTAATTGAAGTATTCGGACTTGTTACAGCTTTTGTAGCAGGGGATGCAGGCTGTAAGGCTGCCAATGTTACAATAGAAGCCTTTGACCGTAACAAACCTGCAAATGCGGATAAACTTCCGGTACCTTTACTAGTTACGGTAAAATTCCGTGGCAGTGTTGAGGATGTGAAAGCCGCTGTTGAGGCTGCGGAAATAGCCGCCAATGAATTAGCCGGAGTTGTAACGAAACATATCATTGCAAATCCGGATGAACAAATTGAAAAGATGCTTGAAATAAGCGGATTGGACAAGAATTAATAAGTATAATTTTTAATAAGGAGGAGAAATCCTTCACGAAAACCAGGAGGAGTATTCCTCCACCAAAAACCAGGAGGAGCATTCCTCCACATAAACTAGGAGGAGAAATCCTCCGCAAAAAATAGGAGGATTATATATTATGGCACAGGAAGCATTAGGAATGGTTGAAACCAGAGGATTAACAGCAGCAATTGAGGCAGCAGATGCAATGGTAAAGGCAGCAGAGGTTGTTATGGTAGGAACAGAGAAGATCGGATCAGGTCTTGTAACCGTTATGGTTCGTGGAGATGTAGGCGCAGTAAAGGCAGCTACAGAGGTTGGAGCTCAGGCAGCAGCAAGACTTGGTGAGCTCGTAGCAGTTCATGTAATTCCTAGACCTCATACAGATGTTGAGAAGATTCTTCCGAAAATGTAATTGATACAGTAATCGAAAGGTATGGGCTTTAGCATGAAAGCTTATGGATTTATTGAGATACCAAGTGTAACAGCAGCGGTTGATGCACTTGATATGATGTGCAAAACAGCTGATGTAGAATTTGTAACATGGGAAAGAAAAATGGGCGGTCGCCTTGTAACACTGATTATACAGGGTGATGTTGCTGCAGTAACGGAAGCAATTGAAGTGGCAGCAAGTAAGGCTATGAAGCCTTGTGTTCATGCAGTAATTCCAAATCCCCATGAAGAAACCAGAAAGATGGTTGGCATCAGCGCATCCAGACTAACAGGTGGTGAATAACATGGCAGATAATAAGAAACAGCCTACCGGAAAAGGATTAACAGGAGAACCATCAAAAGAAACAAAAAAAGAAACAGCTAAGGTAACAATGAAAGAATCAAATAAAGAAGCAGTGAAAGAAGTAACTGAAAACAAAAAATCAGAAACAGTCAAATCAGTATCTAAGGAGGATAAAATCATGACACAGGAAGCATTAGGAATGGTAGAAACCAGAGGTTTAGTAGCAGCGATTGAAGCAGCAGATGCAATGTTAAAGGCAGCAAACGTAACTTTAGTAGGAACAGAGAAAATTGGTTCCGGACTTGTAAGCATTATGGTAAGAGGAGATGTAGGTGCAGTAAAGGCAGCAGTTGAATCCGGCGCAAGCTCCGCAGCAAAACTTGGTGAATTAGTGGCTACCCATGTAATTCCTAGACCTCATACAGATGTTGAGAAAATTCTTCCGGTAACAAAGTAATCAGACTCGACAAACAATATGTGATTGGTGCAGCATATGCTGCACCTAATCACACCTATATAAACCCGAAAAGAGAAGGTGGATATCTTGGAAGAAAAGACAGTAGAGCTTGTTACGAAATTAGTAATGGAAGCCATAAAACAAACGAATACAAAGACATCTGAGGTAAGCACTGATACAGATGGTTATTCAGTACCTCTAGGCGTATCTGCAAGACATGTTCACTTGACCCAGGAAGATGTTGAGACACTGTTTGGTAAGGGTTATCAGATTAGGAAGAAAAAAGAGTTAATGGGCGGACAGTTTGCCGCTGAAGAATGTGTAACAATCGTTGGCTTGAAATTAAGAGCCATTGAAAATGTAAGAATTTTAGGACCTGTACGTAAAGCATCACAGGTTGAAATATCAGCAACTGATTCAATTAAATTAGGAGTTAAGGCACCGATTAGAGAATCGGGAGATATCAAGAATTCAGCACCTATTGCTTTGGTTGGTCCCAAAGGAGTTATATATCTGAAAGAGGGCTGTATCATTGCAAAAAGACATATTCATATGGCACCGAAGGATGCACAGGCAGCAGGAGTTAAAAACGGTGATGTTGTATCTGTAAAAACAGAAAACGACAGGGGAATTGTTTTCAATCATGTAACAATCAGAGTGGATGAAAGCTACACGTTAGAGATGCATATTGACACGGATGAGGCAAACGCTGCGAATATTAAAACAGGTGATACAATAAAAATCATTAAGAAGTAAGAGTAGTGTATTAATTGAGACGGCACCCGTGTCGAAGTGGAGGTAAATATGATTGTAGGGAAAGTAGTCGGAACAGTAGTCGCAACAAGAAAGAATGATAAACTTGTAGGAAGTAAATTCTTGATTGTGCTGCCGATTGATAATATGCAGCAGGGTCAGAAATTTATTGCAATTGATAATGTTGGTGCTGGTATTGGAGAAACAGTGCTAGTTGCAACCGGCAGTGCAGCCAGAATCGGCTGTAATATGGAGACTGCACCTGTGGATGCAGCAATTGTAGGTATTGTAGATAATATAACCGAGTTAGATAAATAAAATCACTTTTGTAATTACATGTATAAAAACTTCAAAAACTGAATGTAAAATTACTTTGATAAGAAGTAAAGAATACTTTCAGTGAAGAATTTTAGCACGAATTCAAAAGTGAATTATATAAGTAATCAGCATGGCAGATTACTTATATAATTCACTTGGGAAAAGTCATTTTGATGACTTTTATATAGTGTATAAAGGATGACTAACCTTAAAATATCGGAAGAAGGTAATTATGGATATTAAGGAATTGATTAAAATTATCAAGGATAATGGAGTTGCAGGTGCAGGTGGCGCGGGATTTCCTACCTACGCGAAACTTGATAAAAAAGCAGACACTATTATATTGAATTGTGCAGAATGTGAGCCATTGCTTCAAGTCCATAGACAGCTGCTTAGTCAGCATGCATATGAAATTATGGAAGCTTTAACACTTGTTGCAGATACTTTGGAAGCAGAGAATGTATTTATCGGTGTTAAGAAGGCCTATACAAAAACAGTGGAGGCAATCGAATCAAATCTTGCCTCATTTCCAAAGCTTAAAATAAAGCTTTTACCGGAAGTCTATCCGATGGGCGATGAAGTTGTGCTAATTTATGAGACAACGGGTAAAGTCGTTCCACCCGGTGGTATTCCGATCGAGATAGGAATAGCAGTATTTAACGTAGAAACAATCTGGAATATTTATAATGCTGTAAAATATGGTAAGCCGGTTTCAACGAAGCGTCTTAGTATAACCGGTGAAGTGAAGAACCCAGTGACGGTGGAAGTACCGCTTGGAATGTCTGTGGAGGAAGTGGTGGCTCTTGCCGGAGGTTCTAAAATCAAAGCTCCTGCTTATATCATGGGAGGTCCAATGACGGGCAGATTGGTTAACTCATATGATACGGTAACCAAGACGACCAACGCAATTCTTGTTCTTCCAGATAACCATACGGTAGTTAAGAATAAGCAGATAAACACTTCAATTGATATGAAGAGAGCGATGGCATCTTGCTGTCAATGTCAAATGTGTACGGATTTATGTCCAAGATATTTATTGGGACAGCCAATAACACCACATATGTTCATGAGATATTCAACTAGCGGTGTAACCAGAGATGTAGAGCCATTCATTAATACAATGTTTTGCGTATCCTGCGGATTATGCGAGTTATATTCCTGTCCGCAATCATTATCACCCAGAACATTAATCACAGAATATAAGAATAATCTAAAAAGTAAAGGAATTGCAATTCCTAAGGGAATTCCTTTAAAAGAAGTTGACTCAATGAGAGAGTACAGAGCAGTTCCGATGGAGCGTCTGATTGCAAGACTTCATCTGAGTGAATATAATGTGGATGCACCCATTACCGAAGCTGCAGTGATACCCAATGTAGTAAAGATCAATTTAAGCCAACACATTGGTACAAAAGCAGTTGCTGTGGTAAAGAAGGATGATATGGTACAAAAAGATCAGGTAATTGCTGTTGCAGAAGACTCTAAATTATCACTTCCGGTTCATACAGGAGTATCAGGTAAGGTACGAGAAGTGAATGAGAACTTTGTTATCATAGATGTTATTTAACAAATTAAAAATTATTCAGCTGTTTACGAGAGGATGTATTGAGGTATGAGTAAAGCAATTGGTATGGTGGAATATAAAACAGTTTCAAAAGGGATGGTTGCAGCGGATGCCATGCTCAAAGCAGCAGAGGTTGATATCATTGAAGCCCAGACAGTTTGTCCTGGAAAATATATTGTAATACTTAGCGGCGAACTCAGTGCAGTTAATGCCTCAGTAGAAACGGTAAAGACAAGATTTAGTTCAGAGCTGATTGACAGCTTTATTCTAGGTAATCCCCATGAATCAATATTTCCAGCGATTTATGGAACAACACAGATTGAAAAAATAAACGCGCTTGGAATTTTGGAAACCTTCTCAGCAGCCTCCATTATCGTAGCAGCGGATGAAGCAGCAAAAACTTCTCAGGTTGAACTGATTGAGCTTCGAATTGCAAAAGGAATGTGTGGAAAATCATATATGTTGCTGACCGGAGAGGTAGCAGCGGTTGAAGCAGCAATTAATAAAGCAAAATCAGCAGTAGGTGATAGGGCAACGCTATTAGATTACTCAATAATTGCTAATCCGGATGGTAAACTTTGCAAAAGTATTTTATAATGAATGTAAGTTGATATAATGGAAGAAATCATTTATATCAATAAAAAAATTACCTATGGAAAGTAGGAGTGAGTATGCTTGCGATTGAAAGAAGAAATATTATATTGACCATCCTCCAAAAGGAGAGCCGAGTAGTAGTATCTGATCTAAGTAAAGAATTCAATGTAACCGAAGAAACGATCAGACGTGATCTTGAGAAGCTTGAAAAGGATGGTTTCGCAAAAAAAACCTATGGTGGCGCTATTATTAATGAAAGCCTTAATGTAGATCTGCCCTATACTGTAAGAAAAAAAGCAAATGTTACAAATAAACAGGATATTGCAGAACTGGTCAATACCATGATAGAAGATGGTGATCATATCATGCTAGATTCAAGTTCAACGGCACTTTATATAGCCAAGAGCTTGAAAAATAAGAAAAATCTAACCCTGATAACGAATTCGATTGAAATATTATTAGAACTTTCCGATGTTGTCGGCTGGAAGGTATTATCGACCGGTGGTGTAATGAAGGAGGGAGCCCTTTCCCTCGTAGGACTTCAGGCAGAGAAGATGATTAGTTCCTTCCATGTGGATAAAGCAATCATATCCTGTAAGGGTGTGGATATTGATTATGGATTTACCGACTCCAATGAGATGGAAGCCCAGACCAAGAAATTAATGCTTCAAAGTGCTAATTTGAAAATTTTAGCTGTAGATAATTCGAAGCTTGATAAGATTTCATTTGCCAAATTCGGAGATATTTCCGATATCAATGTAATGGTAACGGATATTGAACCGGATCAGAAGTGGAAAAATATATTTCATTCATATAACATAGAGAGTTACTATAAGACACAACAAGTAAAGGTAGGCTAATCAACTTATTTTCTACTAGTGTAAAGGAGAGGTAGCAATGGAAAGACACAATGAAGAAGAAATTCAGAAAAGCCCAAGAATAGCAAGATTAATTGAACGTCTGTATGAAAAGATGCCTGAGATTGAAGCAGATCGCGCTGTCTTACTTACACAAAGCTATCAGCAGACAGAGGATTTACCGATTATCCTTCGTCGTGCCAAGGCATTTCAGCATATTCTTGAGAATATACCCATTATAATCAGAGAAGAGGAATTGATAGTAGGCAGTGCGTCGAAAGCACCACGCGGATGTCAAGTGTTTCCTGAGTTCTCCTTTGACTGGCTGGAAAATGAGTTTGATACCTTAGCAACTAGAAGTGCGGATCCGTTCTATATTTCAGACGAAACAAAGAAAACACTTCATGAGGTTTATAAATACTGGAAGGGTAAGACAACAAGCGAGCTGGCAACCACTTATATGGCTGAGGAAGCAAAGACTGCGATAGACCACAATATTTTTACTCCCGGTAATTACTTTTACAACGGTATTGGGCATGTTACAGTGCAATATGATAAGGTACTGGCGATTGGATATGAAGGTATTATTACCGAGACTCAGGCTGCGTTGGATAAGCTTCAGGTTTCTGATGGTGATTATGTAAAGCGTAAGGCATTCTTGGAGGCTGTTATTATCAGCTGTAAGGCAGTCATTGAATATGCTCACAGATATGCTGATTTGGCTCGTGAGGAAGCAAAGAACTGTAGCAATCCGGCACGTAAGGAGGAACTTCAGAAAATTGCCGATATCTGTGCAAAGGTACCTGAAAAAGGTGCAGACACCTTCTATGAGGCGTGTCAGTCCTTCTGGTTTGTACAGATGCTTTTACAGGTGGAATCAAGTGGTCATTCCATTTCTCCCGGACGTTTCGATCAGTATATGTATCCTTACTACAAAAAGGATATTGACAGCAATATGATTACCCGTGAATTTGCTCAGGAATTAATGGATTGTATCTGGGTTAAATTAAATGATTTGAATAAAGTAAGAGACGCTGCTTCCGCAGAAGGCTTTGCAGGCTACAGCCTGTTCCAGAACCTGATTGCAGGCGGACAGGATAAGTACGGCGTTGATGCAACGAATGACTTATCCTATATGTCTCTGGAAGCTTCTATGCATGTCAGACTGCCCCAGCCTTCCATGTCAGTACGTGTATGGAACGGATCACCTCATGAATTCTTAATCAAGGCTGCAAAGCTTACAAGAACAGGAATCGGACTTCCGGCTTATTATAACGACGAGGTTATCATACCATCTCTTCAAAGCAGAGGACTGACACTGGAAGATGCCCGTGATTATAACATTATTGGATGTGTTGAGCCTCAGAAGGCAGGTAAGACGGACGGATGGCATGATGCGGCATTCTTCAATATGTGCAGACCTTTGGAGTTGGTGTTTAGTAACGGTATGGACAAGGGTGTACGCGTTGGTTTACAGACCGGAGATGTCGAGAACTTTACTACTTTTGAAGATTTCTATGATGCTTATAAAAAGCAAATGAATTATCTGATTGGACTTTTGGTGAATGCAGATAATGCCATTGATGTAGCTCATGCAGAGCGTTGTCCTCTACCTTATGAGTCCTGTATGGTGGATGACTGTATCGGCAGAGGAAAGAGTGTACAGGAAGGCGGAGCAATCTATAACTTCACCGGTCCTCAAGGCTTTGGTATTGCTAATATGACGGATGCGCTTTATGCGGTTAAAAAGTTGGTATATGAAGAGAAGAAGGTTACGATCAGTGAATATAAGAAGGCATTGGAAATGAATTACGGACAGGGCATTGATCCTTCCATAGCCGAGGAAGTAACCAAAGAAATCGTTCGCAACTTTTATAATGCAGGACATAAGGTAACAGAAGAGCAGGTTGCCGCTATATATATGGAAGCTTTAAAAGGCGGAGTATCCGATCAGGATAAGAAGAAATATGATGATTTGTTAGAAATGATAGATTCACTTCCGAAGTTCGGTAATGATATCAGAGAAGTAGATTTATTTGCAAGGGATGTTGCCTATACCTATACAAAACCGTTAGAGACCTTCAGAAATCCTCGTGGCGGACAGTATCAGGCAGGTTTGTACCCGGTATCTGCTAATGTACCGCTAGGAGCTCAGACCGGTGCAACACCGGACGGAAGGCTGGCAGGAAAACCGGTTGCAGACGGTGTATCACCCGCATCAGGCAGAGATATTAATGGACCAACGGCAGCTGCGAACTCCGTAGCTAAATTGGATCATTATATAGCTTCCAACGGAACGCTGTTCAACATGAAATTCCATCCATCTGCATTAAGCGGTGTTAAAGGTCTTGAAAATTTTGTCGCACTGATCCGTTCATATTTCGATCAGAAGGGCAGCCATATGCAGTTTAATGTTGTCAGTCGTGAGACATTACTCGATGCTCAACAGCATCCTGAGAATTATAAAACCCTAGTTGTACGTGTGGCAGGCTATAGTGCTTTATTTACCTCACTCTCCAGATCTCTTCAGGATGATATTATTGCTAGAACAGAACAGCAATAAGAGGTAAAACAGTAGCATAGTCGTAAGCGTAAATTGGAATGGAGTAAATTATGGAAGGAAACAAGACAATAGGTAGAATATTTGACATACAGCGTTTTTCCATACATGACGGTCCTGGAATCCGGACTATTATTTTTCTAAAAGGCTGCAGGCTTCGTTGTAGATGGTGTTGTAATCCTGAATCCCAGGAATACGATATTCAGACTATGATGGTACAGGGCAAGCCTAAGATTATTGGGCGAGATGTTACCGTAGATGAGGTTATGAGTGAAATCCGTAAGGACATTACCTATTACAGGCGCTCCGGAGGTGGAGTTACCTTATCTGGTGGAGAAGCCTTAAATCAACCTGATTTTGCAGTTGCACTATTACAGGAATGTCAAGAGAATGGAATTAACACAGCAATCGAAACCACTGGATTTGCTGATTTTGAAGTAATTAAACGATACCTTCCCTATTTAGACTATATTCTGATGGATATTAAGCATATGAACAGCAAAAAGCATGAGGAATTTATAAGCAGACCGAATGAACTTATGCTTGAAAACGCAAGGAAAATTGCCGAGATTCACAATAATCTTACAATTCGTATTCCGGTAATACCAACCTTTAACCATACAAAGGAAGAGATAAAAGATATTGCGATGTTTGCAAAATCTCTTCCTGGAGTAAAGGGTTTGCATTTACTTCCTTACCACAGACTGGGACAGGATAAGTACGAAGGACTTGGAAGAGAATACACTCTGTCACAGATAGAGCCCCTCAGTAACGAGTATATGGAAGAATTGCTGGAAGTCGCAAAAACATCGGGACTGGAGTGCCAGATTGGTGGGTAAGGCTTTCATGCGAGGGACGGTACATTGACAATGTTAAGCTATTTTCCTTTTGTTATAACTTTACGGTAATACTAAGTTTCCGACCTAGAACTTGAAGCAGACTGTCGGATAGAAGCGGCATCCGTGCCGCTCTATCCTAAAACGTCCATCCGTGGACGTTTTCCAGTCTTAATCGCTCTAGGCCGGAAGCTAAGTATTACCGAGTAAAGTTATAAAGGCAGTCAAATAACTTAACATTGTCAATGTACCTGTACTTCTTAATAGTTGATAATTTTTCTTCAGGAGTAAAAGTTGTTCTATTAAAGCGAAGTTGATATTGTTTTAAAATAATAGCAATAGGCGGAAGTGAATTTTAATAATTAATTTTTGGGAGGTTTTATGAGCAATCAGGAATTTATATCAAGAGAAGATAAACTGAGAATAATTCAGGAATTTGTACCTGGTAAACAGATTACGATTGCCCATGTAATCGCTAATCCGGAAGCAAGCCTGTATGAAAAGGCAGGAATGGAAGCAAAGGGAAGATCGGCCATTGGTATTGTTATGATGACACCAAGTGACGCCGCGATCATTGCAAGTGATATTGCAATGAAAACCTCCGGGGTTTCGTTAGGATCGCTTGACCGCGTTAATGGGACACTGATTGTGAATGGAAGTGTTTCAGAAGTAGAAGCAGCACTGACAGCAATTGTTGAATTTTCCGAAAAGAAGCTCGGTTTTAGTGTATGTGAAATTACGAAAACTTGATTCAGAGGACTTAGTTATTATGGAGCAACTCGTTAAATTATGAGATTGCTCCTTTCGATTATTCCGGTTCGTTTATAGCTTAGCTGCTGGCTACAAAACTTATGATACGAGCATTTCAATCAATATATTGCAAAGATTTTAGTAGTAAAAATAAAATACTAATAAATCGGTACTTGACTGAGAGAGGTAGGGGAATATGAACAAGGATATCATACATCAGCTGGCGCAGATAACAGATGAGGAAAAACATATTCTTTATCACAATCAAGAAATTGAAAAGAGCCTATATACAAACCAAAAGGATTTTGTCGTAGACAGCAAGTTGATGCTAGAGCGTGGCAAATTGATTGATATCCGACCACATACCAGATTTCTTACTTTTCCAAAACACAAACATAACTATGTTGAAATCGTTTATATGTGTTCAGGGAAAACAATACACAAAATAAATGATCTTTATGAAGTAACACTGAATCAGGGGGAACTGCTTTTTTTAAATAAAAATTCCTATCATTCCATTCTTCCGGCGGGAGAAGATGATATTGCAATTAATTTTATCGTGCTACCAGAGTTCTTTGATGTTGCGTTTCGTATGATGGAGGAGGGTAATATTCTGAGGGATTTCCTCCTTGGATCATTACGTCAGGATACATCGGAAGCCGGATGCCTTCATTTTAAAGTAGCAGATGTACTACCGATTCAAAATCTGGTTGAAAACATGATCTGGTCATTGCAGTATCATCTCCCGAACTACAGGAGGGTGAATCAATATACGATGGGTCTGTTGTTTATGCAGCTTTTAAATTATACTGAAAAACTGGATCAAAGTGAACAAAATCAGTATGAAAGAACTGTGGTTTTATCCGTTCTGCGTTATATTGAGGAGAACTATAAGGATGCAAGTCTGAGTGAATTATCAGAGAAACTGAAGCAGCCAATATACCAACTTAGCAAATGGATAAAAAATATTACAGGTCAGACTTATAAAGAACTTCTTCAGACAAAAAGATTAAACCAGGCAGCTTATTTGCTTTCCTCCACGAGGCTTTCGGTAAATGATATTATTAGTGCAGTAGGATATGATAATACGAGCTATTTTCATCGAATTTTTAAAGATAAATACAAAATTACACCGAAGGAATATCGGGATAACCAGAAATAAATTAAATTCAACCTTGCTGCTAATAACTTTGAGATATTCATAATACTTTATCAATGAAGCGGGAAAATGTTTGATTTCCAGTGCAAATAAGGACGTTATTTTAAGAAAATAGCGTCCTTATTTTTGTGTAGATTTATAGTATAATTTATACATACCAATCAGAATAATATAAAAATGAGCTAGTACATTTAATATATATTAATTATATTTTGGTGGTTTCAGTTAATAAAGTATCTGATTTAAGGTATTCAATGGAAAGTACGATTAAAAGGTAGTTTATAGTGTGAAAAATCAAGATTTTTCACGAAGTGAGTTGAAAATCAATTTACTTTACAAATATTGTGCTGACGCCCAAATTCGCGGTGTCGGTAGAATGGAGATTGTTATGAAAAATTATTATCTGGCGGTAGATATAGGAGCTTCCAGCGGTAGACACATCCTCGGATGGGTAGAAAATAATAAGATACAGATCGAAGAAATCTATCGCTTCAGCAACGGTATGGATGATAAAAATGGTCATCTATGCTGGGATCTTAATAAGTTATTCAGTGAGATTGTGAATGGTCTTAAAAAATGTAAGGAAGTCGGTAAAATTCCTGTAAGTATGGGTATCGACACTTGGGCTGTTGATTTTGTGCTTCTGGATGATCAGGATAAGGTGATTGGTGATACGGTAGGATATCGTGATGCAAGAACGAACGGAATGGATGAGAAGTTGTTTCGGATTATACCGGAGGCAGATCTCTATAAGAAGACCGGTATACAGAAACAATTGTTTAATACCATTTATCAGCTGTTTGCTGTAAAAGAGTCACATCCGGAACATCTTGATAAGGCGAAATGTTTCCTAATGGTACCGGAATATTTTAATTTCCTTTTGACAGGCAATAAGATGAATGAATATACCAACGCAACTACAACACAGCTTGTTGATGCGAATACAAATCAGTGGGACTTTGCATTATTAGATCAATTAGGATTTCCGAAGGAAATATTCGGTAAGCTTGAGCTTCCGAAAACAGTCGTCGGCAATCTGAAACAGGAATTGGTGCAGCAGATAGGTTTTGATCTTTCGGTAGTGCTTCCAGCAACACATGATACTGGTTCTGCGGTTATCTCTGTACCTACGACAGAGGAAGATGTCGTATATATCAGTTCCGGTACCTGGTCATTGATGGGAACTGAAATACTTAAAGCGAACTGCAGTGAAGAGAGCAGAGTAAGAAACTTCACCAATGAAGGCGGTTATGATTACAGATACCGCTACCTAAAAAATATCATGGGTCTGTGGATGATTCAATGTGTCAAGAAGGAATATAAAGATGAGTATTCTTTTGCACGTCTATGTGAGCTGGCAGAAGAAAACAAGAGCTTTGCTTCCCGCGTGGATGTAAATAACCAATGTTTCTTAGCTCCAGAGAACATGATTACAGCAGTGCAGAAGTACTGTAAGGACACCAATCAAGAAATACCGACCACTCCTGGTGAGATATCAACCTGTATCTATCAAAGCCTAGCTGAAAGCTATGGTGAAACAATCAAAGAGATCGAAGAAATGACTGGGAAATCCTATGATAGAATTTATATTATTGGCGGTGGAAGCAATGCGGATTATCTTAATCGCCTGACTGCTGAGAGTACTGGAAAACAGGTAATTGCAGGTCCATCTGAGGCTACTGCGATTGGGAATCTTGCTGCCCAGATGCTGCGCAGCGATGAGTTTTCTTCTTTGAAGGAAGTAAGAAAATGTATTTATGAATCTTTTGATGTGAAAGAATTTAAATAAATATGGCTATGAATCTTATGATGTGAAAGAATTTTCTTAAATGTATCTATGAATCATTTGATGTCAAAGAATTTCTATAAAAAGAAAGTGAGGTTTTATAATGAATACACAGGAAAGATATGAATCAGCAAAAGAGATTTATAAGAAAATAGGAATTGATACGGATGAGGCTTTGAAAAAGCTTCAGTCCATTCCCATATCCATGCATTGCTGGCAGGGAGATGATGTAGGAGGCTTTGAAGGAGAAGGCGAGTTATCTGGCGGTATTCAGGCAACCGGTAATTATCCAGGTAAGGCTAGAAATCCGGAAGAACTGATGGCTGATATTGATAGGGCATTATCATTAATTCCGGGAAAACATAGAATAAACCTGCATGCGAGCTATGCCATCTTCGAAGACGGTGAGAAGGTTGACCGTGATAAGCTGGAGCCAAAGCATTTCAAGAAATGGGTAGAATTTGCAAAAAGCCGTGGTCTTGGACTTGATTTTAACCCCACCTATTTCGCACATCCAAAGGCCGCTTCTGGCTTAACTTTATCGAATTCGAATGAAGAGATTAGAAAGTTCTGGATTAACCATGGAAAGGCATGTTTAAAGATTTCCGAATATATTGGTAAAGAATTAGGAACACAATGCTTAATGAATATCTGGATTCCAGATGGTTACAAGGATATTCCGGCAGACCGTCTTTCACCGAGAATGCGCTTAAAGGATTCCTTGGATCAGATTTTATCCGAAGAATATGATAAACAGCATGTGGTAGTAGCGGTAGAATCCAAAGTATTCGGTATTGGAGTAGAGGCATATACAGTAGGCTCCCATGAATTTTATATGAACTATACTGCAAAGAAGGGAATCCTATGTCTTTTGGATAACGGACATTTCCACCCGACAGAGGTAGTATCCGATAAGATACCTTCCATGCTTTTGTTTGCAGACAAGGTTGCCCTCCATGTGACCAGACCGATTCGTTGGGACAGTGACCATGTTGTATTATTTGATGACGAATTAAGAGAAATAGCGAAGGAAATCGTACGCTGTGATGCTACTGATCGGGTGCTCATCGGTCTTGATTACTTCGATGCAAGTATTAATCGTATCAGCGCATGGGTAGTGGGTATGAGAAATATGCAGAAGGCACTGTTATATGCTCTTCTTACACCTCATAAAGAGCTTGCGAAATATCAGCAGGAAGAAAACTTCACTGAATTAATGGTTATGCAGGAGGAATTGAAATTATATCCATTTGGTGATGTATGGCAGCATTTTTGCAGCATAAATCAGGTACCTGAGAATTTTGAATGGTTCAAGGATGTTACAAAATATGAAGGCGATGTTTTATCAAAGAGAGCTTAAGAACTGATTTAGCAAAGAAATAAATTAATAATAAAATAATAATAATAATTAAATAAAAGCAGGATAAGAGGCAGTATGGATAGATAATAAAGTTATCATATCTAATAAGTGGATTATCCTGCTTTATTATTTTATAAAATTTAATTGGTGTTATAGACAGCTTACAAAAAAGGAACTATAAAATAAAAAGGGCAGAGTATAATTGCATATACTCTGTCCCTAAACTTCTATCAACTATATATGTATATTAAAGAAATTCATTATCATTTTATACTGGATAATACACGAAAGGCATCTACTCTTCCAGGAGATTTTACTTTACCAGAAAGTTTTTGATCGAATACAACATTGTTAATAATAGTATTTCGAAGTTGATTGGACTTCAATGAATTATCCATACTTTTTGCCAAAGCTGCAATACCTGTAACAAATGGAGCGGCAAATGATGTCCCTGATCCGAATGCGTATTCGTTGCCAGGATAGGTACTTAGTATATAGGAGCCTGGAGCTACTAAATCAACCTCTTTCCCATAATTAGAATAAGATTCAATACTTCCCTTATTATTAATGGAACCAACGCCAATAATATTATTCATATGAAAGCAAATGGGATAAATGGATGTCTGATCCAAATCGGTACCATCATTACCTGAAGAACATACAAATAATATCCTGCTTTTCCTCATTACTTTCTCCAGCACCTTATTGTATTCTTCTCCGCCCCAACTGCAATTGACGATGCTAACACCCATTGCTTCAGCATATTGGATAGCTTTGATTGCATCTGAGGTATAACCGTTAAGTCCTTTTAGGAATTTTATGGGTAAAATTTTTACATTCGGAGCAACTCCAGTGATACCCATTCCATTATTGGAAGCTGCAGCAATAATTCCAGCAACACAGGTTCCATGGACATCTTCTTCTAAATTGTCGTAAACAGTATTATCATTATTTGCAAAATCCCAACCGTTGACATCATCAATAAATCCATTCTGATCGTCATCTATATTATTGTTTGGTATTTCATTTTTATTGATATACACATTACTGCATAGATCAGCATGACTTATATCAATTCCGGAATCAACAACTCCAATAACTACATCAGCATTTCCCCTAGTTAGATTCCAAGCAGGTAAAACATTAATATCCATTCCGGCTACCCCATAATCTAAAATTGGCTGACCGGTATTATGCAGTCCCCATTGATAATTAAAGTAACTATCATCTGGGATATTAGTATCAAAATTATCATTATAGCTAACGATATAATCAGGCTGTACAAGTTCAACATTGCTCTCATTTTCAAAACAGGATATTGCGGAATTTAAATCAACATCGCCATTTAGCTGAATCACTTCCATATTATTATCAAGCTTCTCTAGGACATCAAAAGAAAGATCGCTATGCTTTTTCTTTATGCTTTGATGGAGGGAATCCAAGTTCGTGCTTTCTTTATATTCGACAATTAAGCGACTACCTGGAATAGTATTCTTAGCATCAGCGTAAGACAAGGTATTTGGTGTAATATTAACTACTATCATTGATACAATCAAAAGACAAAGTAATAATTTGGATTTCTTCATAATGAGCCTCCTTAAATAATTAATTAGACATTATTTACCATATAAAATAGTATTAGCATTGATTTTAATATTTGTCAACAAAACATGTTAAAAATAGTTATATAATACCATTATATGACTTTTCATAAAGTTCCGGTTATCATTTAAATAAGGTTGAAAGCCTTATGCAAAAAAGTCGTTAATAGCTAACAATGTGGTAAAAATTAAATTAATAACCTGCCACATTTTTGTGGCAGGCTATTTGCTAAAATGGGGTGGCTATGGATAACTTTGCAATTCAATTGATATCTTAAATATATTTTCTCTGTCGCTGTAGCAATTGATCGTTCCATTATGTGCTTCTATAATTTTTCGGACAATAGATAATCCTATTCCGGTTCCTTGTGGATTGAATTTATCAGAATTTTCTAATCGGAAAAATGTTTCGATCAATTGTTCGGTATTATCTATTTTTAATGCACTTGTATTGGAAAATATAAGTTTTACTTTGTTATCATCCTTCTTGCAGTATACACTTAACATAGTATTTTCCTTATAGTATTTCATGACATTATCAATAAATCTATTAATGATTATGCAAATTGTATTAAATCTACATCTCCAGCAGATCATATAAAAAACGTTTTATTAAGGTAATAAAATAGAGTTTGCTCAAGATATGAATCAAGAATCGCTAAATACCAGTACAATATTTGTATTAGAATGTAAACATAACCATAATATATCTGAAATATTTAATTATGAGTATGATACAAAAACCCGGATTTTAGATTTAAAATTCAAGGATCCCAATAGCAGCTATGGATCAGGCAATGGTATAACTGTAACTTTATCAAAAAATATAGAAAATTCAAAAAATGAAAAACTTGGGGTTGATTTATCATTTGGATTATCAGGTGAATAGGAAGTTGCGAAAAAGTTATAGAGTTGAATTCGTGTTAAAGAATCTTATATTTACATACCCTTATATACTTAGTAACAATTAAATAGCTTACAACATATATTATAAATATAATTTGACAGGCATAATAGATAAAAAAGTAAGTCCTTCTGTCCTTTTTTAAGAGGGATAGGCACTTTATGTCAACAGCACACATATCTTATTAATGACACATTAAGAATTGAAGGTGCTTATCTTCGTGAAGTCGTTTCCAAAGCCGCTAAGCACCAATGAGGAAACAGACTACCTACGGCGTTGTAAAGAGGGCGACAAGGAAGCCAGAGATAAACTAATTGAACATAATTTAAGATTAGTAGCACATATTGTTAAAAAGTATAATATGGCCGACAAGGAAACAGATGATTTGATTTCAATTGGTACAATCGGATTAATTAAAGCAATTGATACTTTTGATGATGAGAAAGGGATTCGCCTGGCTACTTATGCCTCCCGTTGCATTGATAATGAGCTGTTGATGATGCTTAGAAGTGGAAAACGGTTAGCCAAAGAAGTATATCTGTACGATCCGATTGGATCTGACCGGGAGGGCAATGAAATCAATCTATTAGATATCATAGAAGAGGCAGAAATTGATATTGTAGAAAATATTATGCTGGAAGATGATATTAAAAAACTGTATCTGATTATAGGTAAAGTATTGACTGATAGAGAACGGGAAATAATTTGTTTACGTTATGGACTAAGTAACCATAGAGAGGTAACCCAACGGGAAATAGCAAGTATGCTCGGAATTTCGAGAAGCTACGTTAGTAGGATTGAAAAAAAGGCATTGAAAAAACTAAGAGAATGTTTTGAAGCCTAAAATCGTATATAAGGAAATTGATAAATGGAAGAACTGCTACATAGGTCGGAACATCTTTGTAGCAGTTTTTTTATTTCTTATAAAATTGCATCTTATGAAATAAATAGCATAAAATCTAAACCAAAGGATGTGATATTATTTATGAGAGCAAGCGGGATTCTTTTACCAATCGCAAGCTTACCTTCAAAATACGGTATTGGAGCATTTTCAAAAAGTGCATATGAATTTATTGACTGTTTAAAAAAGGCGGGGCAGAAGTATTGGCAGATACTCCCCTTAGGTCCCACCGGATATGGAGATTCCCCCTATCAATCGTATTCAACTTTTTCTGGAAATCCTTACTTTATTGATCCTGATGCGCTTGTGATGGATGGATTATTAACAACAAGGGAATGCGAAGAATATGACTTTGGTTCCAATCCCAGATATATTGATTATGAGAAAATTTATCAATCCAGATTTAAAATGTTAAAAATTGCTTATAAACGAAGTAATATTAGACAGAATACCGAATATCAGAAGTTTTGCAATAGAAATTCCTTTTGGCTTGACGATTATTCGCTTTATATGGCAGTTAAGAATCATTTTGGTGGACAAAGTTTTCAAGAATGGCCAACAGAGATTAAGCTTCGTAAGAAAAATGCGGTGAATCAATATAAGGAAAAATTATATGATGAAGTAGAATTTTATTCCTATATTCAATTCCTTTTCCAGAAACAGTGGAAGAAAGTAAAAAACTATGCAAATGAGAACGGGATAAAAATCATTGGTGATATACCGATTTATGTAGCATTCGACAGTGCAGATACCTGGTCCCACCCGGAACTGTTTCAGCTGGATGAAAGCTTGAATCCAACAGCAGTTGCGGGATGCCCACCGGACGGTTTTTCAGAAAATGGTCAATTATGGGGTAATCCTCTATATCAATGGGAATATCATCGTTCCACAGAATATAAATGGTGGATTTCCCGTATTGAATACAGTCTGCAAATATATGATGTGTTAAGAATTGATCATTTTAAAGGTCTGGATGAGTATTACTCGATCCCATATGGTGAGGATAGTGCAGTTAATGGACAGTGGAAGCGGGGTCCGGGCTATCAATTTTTTCAAAAAATAAATAACAAATTGGGTAAGATTAATATCATTGCGGAGGATTTGGGTTATATAACGAAAAGTGTAAAGAGGTTACTTAAAAAGACAGGCTATCCGGGAATGAAGGTATTGGAATTTGCATTTGATTCAAGAGAGGATAATGATTATCTGCCCCATAATTATGATAAGAATTGTATTGTCTATACAGGAACCCACGATAATGATACGGTTCGTGGATGGTTCGACAGATTAAATAGTGAGGACCGGAATTTGGTAATGAAATACATCAATAAAGCTCCGATGGATACCGAGGATATTAATTGGGATTTTATACGTTTGGCAATGCAGAGTGTGGCAGAGCTATGTATCATACCAATACAGGATTATCTTGGTCTAAATTCGGAAGCAAGAATTAATATACCCTCCACTGTTGGTAACAATTGGAGGTGGAGGCTGCTTGAGGGTGAAATTGAGGATAAATTGCTGCAAAAAATCAAAGACATTACTAAACTTTATGGGAGGCTTGTGTGAATAGTTAAATGAAAATTTTATATAATTTTAATAGGAAAAGCTATTCATTTATTGTATGATGATAGAAAGACAAAATAATCATTATTCAGTTAAGCTATTATATACAGCTAAACAGGAGGGTTCTATGAATCAATTCAGAAGATTTATGTATGGAAGATACGGAGTAGATCAATTTACTATAGTGCTGGTAGTATTATCCATGATTATAACTTTTGTTTCATCTTTTACAAAATTTCTGCCAATCTATGCATTAGCTTACATTTTATTAATCTATGCATTGTTTCGTACTTTCTCAAAAAATTTGCAAAAACGTACCAGAGAAAACCAAATATTTTATCAGCTGAGCAGTTCCTTGAAAAAGAAGCTTACGAATATAAAATTACTCCTCATTGGTACGAAGACACATAAATATTTCAAATGCTCTCACTGTAAGCAAGTCATTCGAGTGCCAAGAGATCGGGGGAAAATCTGTATTACTTGTCCAAAGTGCAGAAGAGAATTTGTAAAAAAGACATGAGATAACAATTAAAATATCTGAATTCAAGTGTTTTCATGGGGGTAAAAATGAGTAAAACAGGGGAACTAATTCGCTCAATGATAGATTATTATGCTGGGGATGCAAGAAGAATACAGCATTTCCTAAAGGTATATGGCTTTGCCAAAACCATTGGTGAACTGGAGCATATTTCGGATGAAATGCAGGAAATTCTTGAAACAGCGGCTGTTGTTCATGACATAGGAATAAAGGTAAGTGAAGAAAAATATCAAAGCAGTGCTGGTAATTATCAGCAGCTTGAGGGACCGCCGGTTGCAAAGGACATGCTAACCAGATTAGGCTATGAGAAAGATTTAATAGAACGTGTTTGTTATCTGATTGCACATCATCACACCTATAATAATATTGATGGTTTAGATTATCAGATTCTGGTCGAAGCAGATTTCCTGGTCAATATCAGTGAAGATGCCATGTCTACAGATGCAATACAGAGCGTTAAGGCGAAAATCTTTAAAACACAATTTGGTCTTGAATTATTGAATAAAATATATCAATAGAATATTGAAAATAAAAAAAGCTACCTTCGTACCTTTACATTGGAAGAGAAGGGTACGAGGGCGGCTCTTTACTAAAAAGGTATAGTTTTTCGTAGGCTATATCTTTTTTTGTTCTTTGGACTATCAATAGGATAAACTGTCTTTCTGTTTATGACCTACTTTTTACTACCCATTGTAGCTCTGACATATCATTACCTTCTTGTAATTCATACTTTAGTTGTTATGTATTGTCTTGTTTGTTTGTACAAAAGCCGCAATTATAATAAGTGCAACACCGGAACCAACCATAATATATTGTAACGGAATAACATCTGCCATAGGTCCGAAAATCACCATTCCGAGAGGTAGAAATCCAGAATACATAGACCCCATCAAGCCGAACACACGCCCTTGCATTGTGCTTTCCGTTTTTTCTTGTAGGAGCGTAGTTGTCGCTGTCTGTATCATTGTGAGAGCAACACCGTAAAATACCATTATTACAAGGTACAGGAGAAAGTTACGAACGATTCCCATACCTATTGCCATTACACCAAAACTACCAAGACCAAGCATTAGGGTATTAGTACGGCTTTTAAAACCGCCCCAAGTTCCCATAATAATTCCACCAACAGCCATTCCTGCAAACCCTACAAGTTCCACTGCTGTTAGATACCAATATGTATCGCCATAAATTCGACTAACCAATAGTCCTGCCATGAAGCCTGCAGGTACACATAAGAGTATAAATAAGCTGTAGATTATCAGGAGTTTGCCGATTAGCTTATTGGAAAAAGCATAGCTAACTCCGATTTTCATATCGGTAAAGACAGATAATTTTTCTTGAGGAACATCTAGCTTCGGTATCAATACGCAGGATAATAGTCCTATACCAAGAATAGCCGTAAGAATATCAATAAGCAGAGTTGAGCGAAGTGTCCCAATGGCCAAAATAGTTCCTGCGGCAGCGGGTGCTGCAAATTGCACAATAGATTGCATTGTGGCATTTATACCGTTATACCGCATCAAGAGTTCTTCTGGAACAAGCTGCGGTATAACCGTATTGACTGCAGGAGTCTGAATACCTGCTCCGAACGACCGAATAACCGACATAATAAGCAATACACGAACTAGCATTGGCTCTGAAGAAATAAACGGCATCGCAAAAAACATCATAAGCGTAATTGTAGCAATTAGAGCATCAGCAAAGATAATCAGTTTTTTTCGGTTATATCGATCAGCCCATACACCACCTATAAAAGATATCAGAAATTGTGGTAGATAGGAGCAGACAGAAAAAGCTGCCACCCAAGCACCGCTTGAGGTTTGCAAAGTTACATACCAAACAATTGCCATTTGAACAAGCGTTGAACCGAACAATGTAATGCATTGGCTAACAAGAAAAACGATGATCCGTTTTCTCCAATTATTCTTTGTCTTTATCATTTTGTGTGTCCTCCTTATGTTTCGGAGGAAGCACAAATCGCTGTGTTGGATAACCATATTCAATAAGCAATTCTCTTTCTGCAAAGCCAAGTTGATAAAATTCTTCCCGATAACCGGTATCTGCTTTATCCGCTGCACGGTATGTGGTAATACTGATTTCTTTTCCGACAAGCAATTCGTCCATAAGTTTATCAAGAAACAGCTTTGTAATTCCAAGACTTCTATACTGTGGGTGGACAGCCAAAAAATCTATACTGCTTGTGTCGGTTGAAAATGCCATAACACCGATTGCCATATCATCATCCCTTAAAATCAAAGCTCTATTTTCTGCAATACATTGATGTAAAACGTCAAGATAGTTTGCTTCGTTTAGGCAGGGAAATCCATCAATGGTTAAGCTTACTAACTCCAACCAATCATTCACATCCTTAAGCGTTGCAAATTCTATGTCATCTTTGGTAAATTCCATTTTTACAAGCTCCTCTTTTAGCCGAATTTCAAGCTGCAAAGGATAAAATTCTTCAGCGTCTCGGAATTCTGCAGGAGTGGTTTTATACATTGCTTTGAAAATACTTGTAAATGCCTGCTGACTTTGATATCCGCTAATGAGTGCAATTTCATTAATTGATTTTTTTGAGAATACCAAAAGCTTTGCCGCTTCGCTAAGTCGTCGCCTTTGCGCATATTCGTGAATTGTCAATCCAACCGTTTTTGTAAACATCCGGTGCAAATGGAATTTTGAATAGTGCAAAGAAGCTGCTACCGTTTCCAATTCCAGCTTATCATTAAGGTTATCTTCAATAAAATGAATGGATTGCGAAATGATATGCGCTATTTGACCTTGCATTATGCTCCCTCCTTTCCGATGAGATATTATAACACAATGAGATTTCTGTTTTTTCATCATTCTTGCTCTGTTTTTACCTTTCTCTAAAGAGCTAAGGTTTAAATATATCAATTCCAACAGGAATGAATATGACCGTGAGACATTTAGATGGAACTATAGTTGAATATGTTGAACATAAATAATAAAATTTGTAACAACAGAGATTTACAGAATATGTGATAAGGATAATCAGAATATAATTATAGGGGAAATAATGTGAAAGTATTTTTAGTAGCTAAGGAATATGTAGATTATCATTCGTAAATTATAATAGATAAGGCTGTAGAACTATAATTGAACTAATCAAGGAGGGAGAACCTATACTCCCTCCATTCAAATACATACAATTTTTATCTACTTTTTCGTACTCCATTTTGAACAATCCCATACTTTTGTTACAACGTCCTCATAAAAATCCGGTTCATGACAAATCAGTAAGATGCTTCCCCTATAAGCTTTTATGGCTCTTTTTAACTCTTCTTTGGCATCAACGTCCAGATGGTTGGTGGGCTCATCCAGCAATAATACATTAGTTTCCCGGTTAATTAACTTACAAAGACGTACTTTTGCCTGTTCACCGCCGCTTAGGACACGAACCTGACTTTCAATGTGTTTGGTTGTGAGACCACATTTGGCAAGCGCCGAACGAACCTCATACTGGGTAAACCCGGGGAACTCCTTCCATATTTCTTCGATACAGGTGGTAGTGTTTCCGGGAGCCATTTCCTGTTCAAAATATCCGATGCTCAGATAATCTCCAAGAGTTACACTGCCGTTTAAGGCAGGAATTAATCCTAAGATACTTTTTAATAAGGTTGTCTTTCCAATACCGTTTGCACCGAATAGTGCAATTTTATCACCACGTTCCATTTCAAGAGTCAGCGGCGAGGAGAGAGGTTCCTCATATCCGATAACCAAATCCTCCGTCTGGAAGATATATCTTCCGGCGGCACGGGCTTCTTTAAAATTAAATTCCGGCTTCGGTTTCTCCTTCGCCAGTTCAATCACATCCATCTTATCCAGCTTCTTCTGGCGGGACATTGCCATATTCCTAGTAGACACTCTAGCCTTATTACGGGCAACGAAGTCCTCGAGCTCTTCAATTTCCTTTTGCTGACGCTTGTACGCAGCCTCCAGCTGAGCCTTTTTCATTTCATAGACTTCTAGGAATTTATCATAATCACCGACATACCGGTTTAATTCCTGGTTCTCCATATGATAGATGATATTGACTACACTATTAAGAAAAGGTATATCATGGGAGATTAATATAAATGCATTCTCATATTCGTTCAGATAACGCTTTAACCATTCGATATGCTGGACATCAAGATAATTCGTTGGCTCATCTAACAGCAGGATGTCTGGCTTCTCGAGTAACAGTTTTCCAAGCAACAGCTTCGTTCTCTGTCCACCGCTTAAATCTGTAACATCACAGTCAAGTCCGATCTCATCGAGACCAAGAGCATGAGCAATCTCATCTACCTTGCTGTCGATAATATAAAAGTCATGCATGGACAGTAATTCCTGAATGCTGCCCATTTCATCTATCATTTCCTGTAAAGCGTCTCCCTCGGCGGTTCCCATTGCATCACAGAGCTGATTCATTTTCTCTTCCAACTCAAATAAATGGGAAAACGCAGATTGAAGGACATTGCGAAGTGTCATACCTTTTTCCAGTACGGCATGCTGGTCGAGATAACCGACCTGTACATTGCGAGCCCATTCTATGGTGCCCTCATCGGGCATTAATTTATCGGTAACAATATTCATAAAGGTGGATTTACCTTCTCCGTTAGCGCCAATCAGACCTATATGCTCTCCCTTTAACAGACGGAAGGATACGTCATGAAATATGGCTCTATCTCCAAAACCATGGCTTAGGTTTGTAACGTTTAATATGCTCATTAAATTAACCATACCTTTCATCAAAGCCTGCAAACTTTATATGTGTAATCAAAGATATCACATTCTGCAGGAACAAATTTACGTGTGAAAAATCCCTAATTTTTCACATTTAATGCCTTGTAAAATCATTTGAAATAACAGTTTACAATACTGTCTTATTTTACAGGAATCCGCTAATGAAATCAATTAAAATTAATTTTAGAAAATTCCGGTATTAAAATTGTAAATTTTACCGATTTGGGCTAGAAATAGGTCTAATTACTTAGATAAAAGTGACAAAAATTATATATGCATTAACAAAATCAACAAATAAATATGGAAAAGATGGTATAATATGTCTATATATAACTTTTCAAAAATAATGCAAAATTGTGCTAATGGAATTTTCAAGGAGTGGATGAATGGACAATCTGTTATTAAGAAGAATCAGACTGGGAGATTTGCTGTTGAACTCAGGCGTAATAACGATGGAACAGCTAAATCGGGCTTTAAGTGAACAAAAGAAAGTTAGAGGCAAGAAGCTGGGAGAAACCTTAATCGACCTAGGATATACCGACGAGCTTCAGATTGCGGATGCACTAAAGCAACAGCTGCATTATGACATGGTCAGACTCCCGGGTATTCGTATTCCGGAAGAGATTTTAAAACTGATTACTGATCAAGCGGTATTAAAAAAACATATGTTAATCCCATTCGCCTTTAAAGAAAATAACCCAAGCGTTCTCAGGGTTGCCATGGCTGACCCGATGGATATTATGGCAATTGACGACTTAAGTATTTTGACTAATTTACAGATTGAACCAGTCATAGCAATTCCCTCGGAGATAGCGGTAACAATTGATAGATATTACGGCAATGCGGAAGTACTAGCTGTTGCAGAGAAATATACTCAGGAAAGAGAGAATCATCAGACAGCGGAAGAGGAGCAGAATAATACATACTCTGAGGATGTCAATAGCTCACCAATTGTAATTCTGGTGAAAACAATTATAGAGCAGGCAGTGCGTCAAAGAGCCAGCGATATCCATATTGAAGCGCTGGAAGGAAGAATCCGAATCAGGTATCGTATTGATGGTGTATTACGCGAAGCCATGTCCTATAAGGTTGATCTTTTAGCTGCAATCATTGCAAGAATTAAGATTATCGGTCAGATGGATATTTCTGAGAAACGAAAGCCACAGGATGGCCGTATTTCAATGATTGTGGACAGAAAAGAATTTGACATTCGTGTATCCATACTTCCCACCGTATTTGGTGAAAAGGTTGTAATGCGACTTACAGCTCCCAAGGCTCTCAACCGATCAAAGCAGGGTCTTGGTTTTTCAAATGAGGAGATGAAAGAGTTCGATAAGCTGCTCTCAAGGCCTCATGGAATGCTTCTGGTAACCGGACCGACGGGAAGTGGAAAATCTACTACCTTATATACGGCATTAAGTGAGTTGAACCGCCCTGAAGTCAATATTATTACGGTCGAGGATCCCGTAGAGGCCAATATCGATGGAATCAATCAGGTGCAGGTTAACACCAAGGCGGATATGACCTTTGCCAATGCACTCCGTTCCATATTAAGACAGGATCCGGATATTATCATGATTGGAGAAATTCGTGATTCTGAGACAGCGTCCATTGCTGTTAAGGCATCGATTACAGGTCATCTGGTAGTTAGTACCTTACATACCAATAATGCAGCAAGCACGATTACCCGTCTGATTGATATGGGTGTGGAGCCATATATGATTGCAGATGCCACGATTGGTGTAATTGCACAGCGTTTAGTAAGGAGGCTATGCAGCTGCAAACATTCCCGCCCGGCAAGTGACCTGGAAAAGGATATTTTAAACATAGACAGAAATAAAGACATTGAATTATATGAACCGGTTGGCTGTAATTTGTGCAATGAGACTGGATATCTTGGTAGAATTGGTGTATATGAAATTATGCCGATCACACCATATTTAAGAGAGATTATCAGTAAACATGGTACGGCAGATGAGATTCAGGAGCAGGCATTGAAAGAAGGTGTCAGGACACTCTCAATGAAGGCAGTTAATTATGTATTAAATGGAATTACTTCCCTAGAGGAATTTAAACGGATTTTCTTCAATGACTAAATCAAAGAGATAAGAATTGGAGCGATTATATGGTAACAATTGATGAGCTGTTGATTGAGGCCAAGAATAGAGGCGCCTCCGATCTACATATCACCGTAGGGCTTCCACCTGCCTGCAGAGTAAATGGTAAATTAATTCTTTTAGAATATGATAAATTACTGCCTGCGGATACAGCTATATTAATGGAACCTCTTTTTCATGAACGTACTAAGGAAATATTTTTGGAAAAGGGTGAAGTGGATCTATCCTATTCTCAGCCGGGAATCGGGAGATACCGTGTTAACATATTTAAGCAAAGAGGCTCTTATGCCTGTGTAATCCGCCTTGTGGCTACAACAATACCGAAGCCTGCAGATCTGTTGGTGCCGACATCTGTTGTAGAACTGACGAAGAAAAAAAGAGGATTGATCTTAGTAACCGGACCCACCGGCAGTGGTAAATCAACTACACTTGCATCTTTAATTGATACGATTAATACATCTGATACCACCCATGTGATCACACTTGAGGATCCGATTGAATACCTTCACAATCATAAAAAAGCGATTGTAAACCAAAGGGAAATAGGACTGGATACCTTAGGCTTTGCAGATGCCTTGCGATCGGCGCTCAGAGAGGATCCGGACGTAATACTGGTTGGTGAAATGAGGGATCTTGATACCATTTCAACAGCCATTACGGCAGCAGAAACAGGGCATTTGGTTTTCTCAACCTTACATACCACGGGTGCTGCTAATACCATTGACCGTGTAATTGATGTTTTTCCGCCTCATCAGCAGCAGCAAATCCGCATTCAGCTGTCCAATGTGTTGGAATCAGTGATTTCTCAACAGTTAATACCTACCATTGATGAGAAAGGAAGAGTTGCAGCCTTTGAGGTAATGCATGCCACACCGGCGATTAAAAACCTGATTCGCGAAGGAAAAACTCATCAGATCAATTCTATTATTCAGACAAGTAAGAGATTGGGAATGCAGATCATGGATGATGCTATTTTTGATTTATATCTAAAAGGGGAAGTCACTGCGGAAAAAGCAATTGATTTTGCCCAAGATATTGCTTATATGGAGCGTAAGGTTTTTTAATAATGAATAGTTGACAAAAATTGGAAAATACGCTACGATTAAACCAAGAAACACCATAAAATAACAGATATATTTTGCAAAATACCTTTCAATTTACTGTAAAGGAGATGATATTATAGCAAGCTACCAATATGTTTCCATTGACCGGCAGGGAAAAGAGAAGAAGGGGTCAATGGAAGCTGTCAGTATCGATAAAGTATGTGCCGCTTTAAAAGCAGAGGGCAAGATACCAATTGAAGTCAAGGAACAGAACTTCCTAACCAGGGATATCAACATAAATATCACAAATCCGATTAAATCGAGAGATTTGGCGATATTTTGCAGACAGTTTCACAGCATTATTGCTGCAGGTGTTACAATCATTGAAGCACTGAATATGTTAAGTGAACAGACAGAGAATAAGGTGCTGCAAAAGGCAATTAAGGAAACGCAGCTAGCAATTGAAAAGGGAGAAACGCTTTCCAGTGCAATGAAGGCACAGAATAAAATATTCCCTCCCATCTTAATTAATATGGTGGAAGCAGCAGAAGCCTCCGGAAGTATAGATACCTGTTTCGAACGTATGGCGATCCATTTTGAGAAAAGTTCAAAGCTAAAGGGCATAGTAAAGAAAGCGATGATCTATCCCTGTGTAGTCTGTCTCGTTGCAATCGGAGTAGTAATAATTATGCTCACGGTGGTAATACCGAATTTTATGGGTATTTTTAAAGATCTTGATATTAAATTGCCTGCAATTACCGTAGCAGTCATCAACGCAAGTGACTTCATCACCAGCTACTGGTATTTACTCATATTGCTTATAATAATACTTGCATTTTTATTTCGTATCTATCGGCGTTCAGATAACGGTAGAAAGACCTTAAGTAAGTTATCCTTAAAGCTTCCACTGTTTGGAAAGCTAGTTATCAAATCAGCTTCCGGCAATTTTGCGCGGACAACCAGTACCTTGTTATCTGCTGGAATTACTCTGCCGAATGCTCTGGAAATAACATCAAAAGGAATCAATAATATTATTATTCGAGATATCCTATTAGATGCGAAAAAAGAGGTGGAACGGGGAGCACCATTATCCTCGGTTTTAGGAAATTCAAAAGTATTTCCACCAATGGTGTATCATATGACTAAGATCGGTGAAGAAACCGGTAGTATTGAGACGATGCTTACCAAGCTGGCGGAGTATTATGAGGAGGATGTTGAGACGACAACACAAAGTCTCGTTGCAGCCATGGAGCCATTGATTATCATCATTTTAGCATTAGTTGTGGGTGTGATTTTAATGGCAATCTTCCAACCGTTGCTGTCCCTTTATAACGGACTGGGAAATATGAGTACATAAGAAATTCAAATAAAAACTTAAGATAGATAGAATGAGGGTAATTAAAATTTAAATAAAATAATTAAAAGGAGAGACATAGGATGGAACAAAAAAACAAAAGGCAAGGAAAAAACAAAGGATTTTCACTGGTAGAATTAATCGTTGTAATGGCGATTATGGCAATTTTAGTAGGAGCAATAGCACCTCAGGTAATTAAGTATGTGGAGAACGCAAGAGAATCAAGAGATACACAGGTTGCGAGTAATTTACTTACTGCATTAACAACAGCAATAGGTAGTTCGGAAGATACTGTGAATGCATTTACCGCTAATTCGATTAATGATACAACTGCCGAATATGCAAAAATATCAACTGAGGTAAAATCTATAAGCGAGTTTAAATCGGACCAAGACATATACGATGTACTTAAGTCTAAAAAAGGTAAAGCAGGATGGGTAACAGATGCGGCGAAAAAAGTTACAACTTCCAAAGTGACTCTTGCTTTGGATGCAAATGGTAAAATGACTGTTTCAATAGGTGACATATCAGTTTCAAATAAATAATCTGAGAAAATTATATAGGCGGGGATTCCCCGCCTGTATGATACATAGGTATATTACTTTTTTATTAAAGCACACACATAAGAAATGGAAACCAATATCCATGTTATTTAGTATTCTAATCTATTTTACGATTTTTTTATACGGTATTTTAATCGGCAGTTTCCTTAACGTCTGCATTTACCGTATCCCAAGGCAGGAGAATATTACTACGACAAGATCTCACTGTATGAGCTGTGGGTACAACCTGAAATGGTATGACCTGCTTCCTGTCATCAGCTTTCTTATTTTAAAAGGACGCTGCAGAAAATGCGGAGCAAAAATCAGTCCTCAATATCCTTTGATTGAATTGCTCAATGGTGTCCTATATGTTGTAATTATTGTAGCTAGAGGCGGCTTCCCTAAGAATTCTTTTTCTCTAACAGGCTATGATTACGTTAGTGTCCTGTTTTGCTTGGCTACCTCAGCTCTTATTGTTTTGAGCATAATTGATTTTCGAACTTTCGAAATTCCTTTAAATATAAATATAGTTATATTCATCATCGGTCTGGTTCGACTCGGATTCGATTATGAAAACTGGAGTCTTTACATAATAGGCTTATTTTCGATCAGTACATTTTTGTATCTGATCTATCTTCTTTCCAAAGGGAGAGCCATTGGGGGAGGAGATATTAAACTGATGGCGGCCGGAGGCTTGCTACTCGGCTGGAAATGTATCATACTTGCTTTTTTTCTTGGGTGTCTCATTGGTTCCGTGGTTCATGTGATACGAATGACGAAGAAAAAAGCAAACAGAGTACTGGCGCTAGGACCTTACTTATCCGCAGGCATATTCATCATGCTATTATGTGGTGAGAAGTTATGGAACTGGTATTTAAACACATTTATTATGTTATAGATAAGCCTTTGCAAAAGGATGGGGAGAACAATGGCAAATAAAGTATTAAGTATTGAGATAGGAACCTATCTAACCAAAATCTGTATTGTGAATAGTAGCAAAAATAATATAAAGGTACACCGTACCATGGCTTTTGATACACCCTCTGATTGTATGGAGGATGGATACATCAAAGAAGTACATACTCTTGCTGAAGTAATCGATCATAAGCTGAAGGAATACAATATAGATATTAAAGATGTGATATTTACCGTGGCGTCAACCAAAATAGCAAACAGGGAAGTCAACATTCCCTTGGTAAAAACGGATAAAATCCAGAGTGTTGTTGATGCCTGTGCCGGAGATTATTTCCCGATTGATGTTGCGGATTATAAAATAGCTTATTCCATTCTGGAAAAGGTTAATACAAAAGAGGACAAGCATTACCGCTTATTAGTTCTGGCTGCTCATAATAATCTGATATCTACCTACTATGAGTTAGCTTCTCAATTGAATCTGCATGTTATGAATATTGATTATACGGGTAACAGTGTATATCAGGTTCTTAGAAAACAGCTTCCGGAAGGAATACATATGGTGGTTCAGATTAATACATCCAATTCCTTAATTAATGTATTGAAAAATGGGGGGTTGGAGCTGCAAAGGACAATACCTTACGGTTTTATGCCGGTAAGCAGTAACGACCGGAAAGAGGAGGATTTACAGGAAGAGACAACGCAAAATCTCAATTATCTGATTAATAATATCATACGGGTATCCGACTATTATATCAATCGGAATCCGGATAATAAAATTCAGACGATTTATATCACCGGAATGGGTGCGAAGCATCAAGTAATCGAGAAGCTTTTATCCAAGGAATTGGGTATTAATATAATGATATTGGATAAATTAAGCTGTGCGGATTTCTTAATGAAATTATTAAATGAAGCAATTACAGAAAGTGATTATATCGCCTGTGTTGGAGCAGTGATAAATCCGGTCGGTTTAATTCCCAAGAATTATTCTGAGAAGGTTCAAATAAAAAATGATATTCGAGCTGTGGCAATTATAACTTCACTCGCGATTGTAACCTCAATCATTCTTGCAGTAATATCGGGGAACCTGCTGAAGGATGCTAAGAATGATAAGGTTGAGCTTACGAATGAAATTAATGATATGAAAGACATTGAACAAATCTATTCAAGTTATATGAATGCGAAGGAAGAGCTTAGCAGTATTCAGAAGATTGATGCATCCTGTGTTAAAAATACGGGAAACTTGATTCAATTATTTGCTGAGATGGAGAAGAAACTTCCCCAACAAGCTACGATTCATTCATATAAGGCAACGGATGCGGATATCATAATGGACTTTACGACAGATTCCTTTGAAACGGCAGCAATGGTAATGAAACAGCTAAAAACAATTGATCTGATAACAGAGGTAAGTTCCAGCGAAGTAACGAAACAATCAGATGAGCAGGGAAAAATTCAGGTTAGTTTTTCGGTTTCTGCTGCTTTTAGAAATTCAATACAAAAAGATCAGGGAGAGGCAAAATAATATGATTAAGCTTACGATGACAAAAAAGGATATCAAGCTGTCGATCATTTTAGTATCTCTTATTATTCTGGGTTTGACCTATCAGTTCGTTTATGTGAAGAATATGGATAAGGCGGATGCAATTCAGGAGGATAATAAGAAATTAAATTTGACCTTAGCTGATGAAAAATCGAAATATCTAAAAAAAGAATCCATGTTAAAGGATTCGAAGGAATATAGCAATCAGATCAATACCATTCTTAATTCCTATGGCGATGGTGCTTCTGAGGAAAAAAGTATCATGTTCATCAGAAGTCTCGAAGGTGTTGCTGATATGAAGATCAATTCTGCTGCATTCACAAAACCGGAATATTTCCTTACAGCCACAAATAGTAAGTCTTCTTCGGATAAAGATGATGTTGCCATTGAATCCCTGAACGGCCATAAGGTAACTATAACAATAGCATTTCAGGTTAGTTACGAAGGACTTAAGAAATGCCTAGATTATATCGATAATTATTCGCAAAAATGTTCTGTTGGCGGATTAACTGTTTCCTTTGATTCGGAGACCGGTAATCTGTCAGGTACAATGGATATTACCATGTATCACTTGCAAGGCGGTAATCGAAAGTATACAGACCCGGTTATCCCTAGTACGGACATTGGAACCAGTAATATATTCGGGACAATTGAGTTACCGACAAACTAGTAATCCAGATGAATCTTAGGAGGCTTTATGAAAAAGGAGAAACAGGATAACAGGGGTTTTACCTTAATTGAATTGCTCTTAAGTATTGTACTGCTGGCCATTCTGATCTTGCCTGCCTTATATGGCTTTTTCACTTCGGCAAAGATCAATAAAAAAGCAAATGATACCCAGGTTGCTACCGATATGGCTCAAAATATACTGGAAACAGTGAAGAACCTAACAATTGAGGATACAGCATTACAGTTTTATGGGAAGAACTTTTCCATTCTGAATAATAATTATATAGTTAATTCTTATGCCGATGAGGGGTATGGAGAATATATCTATGCATCACCGGATCATACATTTACCAGAGTGACAGCCGATAATCCCTTGGCTAGCGTTAGAAAGATTTCAGAAGATCCCTCATCAGATTATAGCTTTAATCCGCCGGCAGGTAGCGAAACCTTTTACTTTGGTATGAAAGATGTAAGAGTCGGTGGCAGTACCTATGATGCGGTAATTACCATGGATGCTTCAAACTATTCAAAATCTGAATACATTGATACCATGAATAATTATAAGATGCCAAGGCTGATTGACCTTGATCAGGATACAGTATCCGTAATAGATCTTGAAGGAATGACAACCACTTGGTCTGATGATTCGGAAACAGCTTACATAACAAAACAGGATTCGAAGGATGAGCAGGCAATCAATGATTTCAATAATATGAATCTGAGTTATATAGCGGAACTGAAAAGTCGGCCGGTACCGGAAGGTACTACTCCTACTTATCCCGATCCGGTAGGGAAAGCTTCTATTATAGCTAATACGAAAAAGACGATAGTAGTGAAATTGGAGAAGAATACCGACCAAAAGAAGGTTCTGGTAACATGTCTACTCTCCTATACCTGTGGTTTAGACCTTAATGGGGATGGAAATACGAATTCAGAAACTTTGTCGATGGAGTTTGTTTCCGGAACTTTTCCGATTCTTGAAAAGGAAAAAGTGGAAAGCAATGTATATCTATTTTACACCCCTTCGGTATTTACTGATTTGATTAATATCATGAATAATGGCGCTAAAGCGAATGTTTTTATTGTAAACCAGAATAAAGTTCCAAAAGAGGCGGTAGCTATTAATAAATTAGATACACTTGAATCAACAACTAACATATTCACTAATTTAGGAGTTGGCGAGAGAAAAAGTTTATCTGTAATTAATGACAAGCTTTATGAATTAGAAGATGCCAAAAATCGTATCTACAATGTTACTGTATCCATATACCGTGCAGGGACTATAGCTTCGGGCAGTCTGGGAAAGGAACTGGTTACCCTGACATCAACAGGAGAAGAATAGAGATGAAAAATCCATGCAGCATAAAAAAAGACCTACAATTAAATAATCGCGGTGCTTCTTTACTTCTGGTAGTCATTGCATTTCTATTTATGGCTACTCTTAGTACCATTATCGTTTCAGCTGCGGTTAAGAATAGTGAAATGAAGACGGTGAATAAAAGAACGAAGGAAAATTTCTATATGGCAGAGGCAGCAATGGATGAGATTAAAGCCGGTCTTACTGAAGCTGCATCCAAAGAGATTTCAGAGGCCTATACTAAAGTATTGTCCGAGTATTCCACCAAGAATGCTGCAATGCGGAAGGCTTACTTTAATCAAACCTTTACGGATGGTATGAAAAGTGTTTTAAATGTTAGCCAAAATCCCAAGACAGGGATCTATACCGTCAATAATTTAATTATTTCCGGCTATCTGAAAGAAACAAAAAAGAATTCAGAAACCACCCCAGGTGCAGAAGTTGTGAACAACATAATATGGCAGGTGACAGATGGGAAAGCCATAACCTTAAAAAATGTTACTATAAAATATACGAATGGTAATTACACCTCCAAAATATCAACGGATATAAAAATTATGTATCCGGGCGCTTCCTTCCTTAATCTGAATGGTTATGTTGAGGCCACACCATTTATTAAATATGCTCTGATTGCACAGGATAGCATATGGGCTAGCTTAAGCTCACATAAAATCACAGGAAGTGTCTATGCTGGTACAAATGGCATCAATGTCAGCAACAAAGATAATACATTGGAAATCTCAAATGGCAGAATCATATCCGCCGGAAATATAACCGTAACGGATAAAGCAATATTTGACGTGGAGGGGACGAATTCTGAAGTCTGGGCAACAAATCTGATGACAACCCAGTCCAACAAAAGTTTGGAAGCGGGAGAAGCTACGACAGACCTTAAAATTAATGGAAACAGTTATATTAAAGACGATTTAATCGTCGATGCAAAAAACAGTAAAATCGAGCTATTCGGACAATATTATGGCTACAGCAGCTCAGATGTGACGAGAGAGCAGACGGCTGGTAATAACAGTGCAATTACGGTTAATGCAGCGAATGCCTCATTAAAGCTTGACGGACTTAGTAAATTATATCTAGCAGGCCGGGCTTTTCTTAATCTGGATAACAGTTATATCAAATATACACCAGATGATTCATATGGATTAGGAGATAAAGCAAACAGCAATATAGTTACCGGAGAATCAATTACTGTTAAGGGAAGTCAGGAGGCATATTTGCTTCCGAGTCAGTATATTAAGGTAGGTCATAATCCCGTCAGTTGGGATGAATATAAATTATATTATAATAATTTAGAATCAATAGTTGATATTCCATCGGAGGCGATCGCTTTTAATAATTCCTCCATCCGAGCGGAGGAAAGAAAACTATCTTATTATTTAAATAACAGTGAGCCTTATAAAAAAGTATTTTATCAATTCGGCAGCTATCATTCCAATATGGTTTATTATTATTTAAATTTCGCTTCAAAGGATAAGGCAACCACTTATTTTAAAAACTTTAAAATTTGTTATCCGGATGTTGTATATAATGGATTCCCTATTCAGGATATTGTTTTGAACAATAATAACGGGGCAATTATTACAGCCGGTAATCTTACTGCCTATAATGAGGAAAAGTTGCAAATCATGGAAGGTAATAATGGTGAGTATCCAAATAATTATGCCACTCTGTACAATAATTTGTCCCATACGCTTCAGCTGTACACGGATAGTCAAAAATCATTGTTTGATACCCTGATTAACTCCGAGGCAATCAAATCAGATGCGACCGGTGATGGAACTGCTTTTATGATGAATGATCCGTATTATGTAAGAATTAAAAAGGGCGATTTTACATTGGATGAAGCGGATAAATCAGGAATGATTATTGCTACCGGTAATGTTACTGTGAACAAAAGCTTTACAGGAACGATTATAGCCGGAGGTACCATTACGCTTTTCGGAGGTGCTAATGTTAAAGCAGATCCTTCAACGGTTTCTTCAATTATCAATAGCAGCAATGCGATAAAGAAGTATTTTGTTGAATTTAGCGGTAAGGATAATAGGTCAGGAAAGCTAAAAACAATTAACATGAAAGATCTGATTGTATATGAGAATTGGAAGAAGAATGAAAGGGAGGAGCAGTAATTGAGGGATAACAACGGATTTAGTTTAATCGAAATAATTGTCGTCCTATGCATTGCTGCATTACTGGTATCCGGTACTGCTATTGGTATCAGATCTTTGCATTATGCTGATGCCCAGTACTGTGTGAAGGAGTTGAATTCAGCCTTATATACTCTTCGCGCGAACACTTTGAGTCAAGGAGAACTTCATCACTATCTGGTGATAGAATGGGATGATTCGAATCAGGAGTACAATCTTATCTTAGCAACATCCACCGATGTGATCAAGAACAAAACAGAATGGGAAAGTGCTAAATCAACAATAGAAGAGGAAAATGCAAAACTAAAGATAAGTAGTCATAAAAAACTTGCATCCAGATTAATAACCATTTCCTATTCCACGAATAAAACCAGTTTCTCGGAGATAAGGAATGCGAATTCGGTAATACTGATCAGCTATAAAGCCGACAGCGGTGCATTTGAAAGTGGTTATAAGCAGATCAGGGTAACCTCGAATAATAATTCATCCACATTATTTATGGTTACAAGTACCGGCAACCATTATATTAGGTAAATTGTAGTTGGAATCTAAATCTTAATTAAGTTATAGAAATAAATAGTATGGTATTTTTTAAATTCATTTATTTCATTCTGACTTATGCCAATAAATTTGTTATCAAGTCGTTTGATTGTTAAATGTATCTAAGTATTCACAACGATTCGAACTGAGCGGTTTCAGTTTTATAATATCTGCTGATCATATTCAGGATGGGGGAATGGACAGGCTATGAATAGAAAGAAACGAAAAGCTTCTGTTTCAAATAAAGGCTTTACTTTAGTAGAGCTGCTTGTCTCTATGGTCATACTTTCCATTGTTATATTAATTATAGCCTCCTTTCTTTCCCTTGGTTCTAGAAGCTATTCCAAGGCAAATCAGGAGATTACAAGGCAGATGGAAACACAGACGGTTATGAATCAGCTGGAGGATTTGATTATTAAATCCTATTGGGTAAAATTAATTGATGTTAGTACAGAGGAGAAAGCGCTGATTCTATATTCACAGGATGATACTAGCATTGTGATATGTAATAACCAGGATAATAACCTATATCTGGTTGAGGGAACACCGGCGGCCTTAAGTGATTTATCTTCGATAACCTATACAAGAGAGGAAAACCTGATGGCTGAAAACGTGCATGATCTAAAGCTCTTGTTAAATGAAGCGGGTATGATAACAAAAAAAGAAATTCAGTTGGAGCTTGACTTCCGATTTGAAGGTGAAGATGATCGGTTGGTTCATACAATACATTTTAGAAATCAATTGGTAAAACCTACGGATACACCATAGAAAAGATAATGGAAGGTAAAAAATATTAGAAAAAAATATTAGAAAGAAAAAATACTAGAAAGAATAAATATTAGATTAGTAAGGTTGCTTGTAAGAAAGATATTTGGATAGAAGGATGTTAGACTCTTAAGTATATGACTAAAAGGAAACTTGACTGAAAAGGATTACTTGACCAGAATAGATACTTGATTAGAAAGGATGATAATTAACGATGAGGAGATTTCTGTTAGGTACTTTTTGTATCGTAATCAGTGTCATATCAATTATTGTAATTAACAACTTCGTCTTGAAAGACTATAATGCAGCAGTACATGTATCGGCAGCAATTTTTGGAACTGACTCGTCAACAGTGATTCCATCTGAAACAGGTACGAAGGGTACTACAACGAACCCATTTATTGTATTAGAAATAGTACCCTATGAGGGTTATGCAGAAGTAGGCTATATGATAAAGGGCTGCGAGCCTGTGCCTATGGATAAGGTTGAATTTTCATCAGAGGATTGTAATGCTGTGGCATCCACAACAGGATTGAGCTGTGTATGGGAAGCACAGTATTCGAATACCCTTCCGAATGAAGGCGTCGGCACAGCTCCCGGTCAATGGGAGAGAGTTCAATCCGGTTACCGTCGATACCATAATGCAATTACCTATAATAACAAATTCTTGATTAATACATTACATGTACCTGCGAATCAGGTGGATAATTATAAGATTCAGGTAGTCACCATTACACCGAAGGAACTGAACCAGCCAGAGAAACAGGCTTGGATTGACCGTGCAGATCTTATTTACATATCACCGAGAAGTCATTTTGCAGATAGATCGTTAATCAGAGTATGGGAAAAATATCATCCGGAAAAGATAGTAAGTAACCCTCCCACTAGCTTTGTAAGAAATGATTTCACCTGGGAAACGACAGTAAAATTACTTAGAAAAGCTTCAAGTGCAAAGAATTACGCACCGATCATTTTTGATGTCATCGTATTTACAGAGGATAGCAGCTACAATAAAAATATCACGCCAGATAAAAGGTTCTCTACCGGAGAATCTGTTAGTAATAGTTATAATTTATCTTCCAAAGGATATATTACCAATGTAGCAAAGCTATATATGATTATGCAGCAGATGGAACCGGCTAAATTTGTTCGTGAATATATTGATACCAATCGGGTGGTATCAGTAAAAATGAAAGAAAACGGCAATAACTTAAAAAACGGTAATATCGATATGACAACTGGTTATGATACGGAGCAGAAACCGGCTGACAAAGATACTTATTATACATATGGAGCAGAGAATACTGCTGCAGTCTGGTCTGTTTATACTCTGCTTCCGTTTCAGCTGTTTAAGGATTATGCAGCAATTAAGGACGGTAGTTGCTGGACATCCATTGGAATTGATAACTACAAGGTTAATTTAAACGGTGATGTTTCCAATGTCAGCGTCTGGCATAATATGTATTCCTATAATGGTGATAATGTAAATACAATTTTATTTGATGATAAATCAAAAATTCCTCTAAATGATTACACCTCGAGGGCATTTGAATATTATAAGAAGACCTCAGGTACCCTTTCTCCGGCAGAGGCTGTTCATTATCTACTTAATTTGCAGCAGTTTGTTTATAAAAAAGACTTAATAAGAATACTAGAAATAGAACCTTGTAATGATTATATCTGGGACGGAACGGCTGTAGCTTGGAATGTAATTAATGGTGACAATGGTTCTCCTGATACAAGGAAATATTTTACAAACTTTTTTCCTCACTTTAAGGGAAATGTATCAATCACCAAGATGACTTCATCTGAATTTATAGGAAAAATTGATGATCTGAATTCGAACTATGATTTGATATTCTTTGGACTTAAGGACGGAACCCTAAGAAAGAACGCAACAACCACCCTATATAATGATAATGATCTGAATGGCAGAGTATATCTGCATAACGGTGATATCATAAGAAATGTAAACGCTAAACTGCGTGGACTAGCCGGAACGAATACTGCGGATACCTATCGTTTCTCCGGTAATGACATTACGGCATTGAAGCTTCAACAGCTGAAAAAGTTCATGGAGGGCGGTAATCCAATTATACTCGATAAAGGCTTTTATACAAACAGTTCCAGAACTATTATTAATTCCGGTAGTAATGGAAAGCTTGATCCTAATTCCAACATCAATGACCTAGCGAATTTGAATTACAGTCAGTTGTTCTATGCGGATGGAATTAATACGAATGAGGTAGAGGATCTCTTGTGTGCTGCTAAATGTAAAATTATCTTTGGCAAAAAGGATAACAGCAGTGTTACGAATTGTTATCCAAATGTATATAAAGATAGAACGCTGCCGGAATTTGCAGGCTTATCTGATAGTCAAATTGATCAAAAAATATATATAAATGGTGGTACGGATCCAAATTTTAGAACGTTACAATATATGTTTTATATTGATGATAATAATTCGGGTGATGACTATAAGCTCCAACTATATATTGATATCAATGCGGACGGTAAATTTGATGAAGCAACAGAGAATATAAGTGGGTTAAGTATTCTGAATGATAAGGGCTATAAGGTTAACTGGGATGAACTGAAGGCAGGAGAGAATTATACACTAACACGTACCTTAAAGGATGAATATTTTGGTGTGTTACCTTGGAAGCTTGTAGTTAAATCAAAAAGCAATGAGAATGTAACAGATTCTGCCATCAATTATTGTGCAATAAAAGCTCAAAATAAGATAAAACTGAACATCCTTCAAATTAAATCCGACACGAAGAATACCGTGGATTTATCTACGGACAATCCAGAAAGGCAGCCAGTTTTTCAAAAATACATAAAAGCTCTGAAAGATTATGATGTAAAAATAACCTCCATGACGGTGAGTGAATTTTCACAAAAGTGTGGTACAAATGATTATACCTATCTGCTCAGCGATGATAATGACGACAACGGCAGAATTGAAGATAACTCCAGGGTAGCTCAAAGAATCGATGATGACGGAGACGGTAAATATGATTTTGATATGCTGATTCTAGGTTTTGCCGATATGTATTCGGATGTAAGTAATCCAAATGAATTAAGGAATTTCTCGGACTTTATCGCAGAAGGAAAGACAGTATTATTTACTCATGATACTACCTCTTTTGTAAATAAACCACAAACCGCCTATTCGGATAATGATTTTTGGGGATATGGATTAAACCAATATTTTCGTAATACCTTAGGTATGGATCGCTTCGGTGTAACACTAGCTACACCGGCAGAGAGAATAGCTGCAAAAAAGGATTATGCATCAAACAAATCCGATTATGGTGAATATATTCAGGGTTATTCCAATATGGTACTAAATCGTTATGCGCCAAACAGGTTTCAAAATAAAGACCAATATGCAAGTAATACAAACATTACTTTAGGCAGCAACTTTGAAGGTAGCTTTACAACAAATTACGTTACTAATTCCAATAAAGGACAGCTTACAACCTATCCATATCAGATTGAGGACAAATTCAAGGTTGCAACAACGCATGCTCAGTATTATCAGCTGGATCTGGAAACTAATGATATGGTAGTCTGGTATTGTCTTTCCGATGCAAATAACGGCAGCGGTTTTTACAGTACAACTCCGAATGATGTACGCAATAATTATTATATCTATAATAAGGGTAATATTACTTATTCCGGGGTTGGTCATTCCGCTTTAAACAGCAGTTTATCGGATACCTCGAATCATATGGAGGTTAAGCTCTTCGTCAATACGATTATTGCAGCTTATTCGGCTACGGCAAAACAATCACAGATCATAATTACGAATCCGAATAAGTCCGAGGATTCCAATGGTAAGGAATACGTATACGTAGATTATGATATCTATAATACGCAGCAGGCAGTTGGTACGGAAGTGTATGAAAATAAGACGGGGGATGCTTCTACGCAACCACAAACTTCTAGTAAGTATCAGAGAATCAAATACCGGGTAGTCGATGATAATATCCTGTATCATAAAGAACTTTCAGTAAAATATTATTATGTCGATCCGGTGACAAATGCTGACGGATCGAAATCAACAAAGCTTACACAAATTTCAGATTTAACAACCTGGCAGCTGAGAAATTCCACCTCTGTTCAAACATCCGACAAGGGTGATATCATTGAAAGTGGGGAAGAGTATTATTTTGAAATTCCCTTATCGGAGTTAAATAATTCTAACAGCGGCAGAACAATTATGATTCAGGTATTGACTACTTATGGTAAAGCTTCGGATAAAACATCGAAATCTGAAAAATCATTTACCTTGGTAAGGAGAGGGTTGTTTGACCTTGATTAAGATGATATAATTAGTTCTTAGAATTAGTATGGCAAAAGTCAGATTTATGTAGAGAGATGAATGTCTGTGCATATATATTCATCTGGACTAGCCTTACCTTCAAGCGAAATTAAATTTGCACATGAAAACTAATTAATATCTTCAGGAGAATGACATGAATCAGAATTTGCATAAGATAGAGTATAGTAAAATTGCTTCCCAGTTAGTGAATCGGGAAACGATAGCCTATGTGATAGCCGGCGTCCTGACAACAGCAGTGAACTTTTGCAGCTATATTGGGCTATATTATAGCGGAATCAGTGAACTGACAGCCAATGCAATTGCCTGGGTAATCGCAGTAATCTTTGCATACATTGTGAATAAAAAAAGTGTATTTCTTTCAAAAAGTAGAAGCATGACAGAAGAAATCACGAAGGTTGGTAAATTTTTTAGTTCTAGAGTGGTTACTTTAGGCATTGAACAGCTGGGTATGTATCTTTTTATCTATCGGTTGGGATTTTATCACCTGGCGGTAAAAGCATCACTGGCGGTTATTGTGACTCTGCTTAATTATATTTTTAGTAAGCTCTATATATTTAGTAATAATAATTTAAAATAACAGGAATAATGTATAAAGCCTGTACCATATAGTTCTATCCTAATTAAGCCTTGCCAAATTGTAGTATACATAGGGGAGCTTCATAGGACTGTAATGGGCAGGCTTTTCTTATTTGCAAACTTTATAAAATATGGTATAACTTTAAATGAAACCGCTGCATGAAGTTTGAAGATTTTCAAGCTTTCGTGAAGAATAATATGAGGGAATGGAGAAAATCATGAATACTAAGGCTATCGTTAAAATCAAAAAAGGTGGAGGACGCTCATTCAAAAGCGGAGGCCTCTGGATTTACGATAATGAGATAGATACAATTACCGGAACCTATGAGAATGGTGACCTTGTTTATGTGCATGACTTTGATGATTATTATCTGGGTTGTGGATTTATTAATACAAATTCTAAAATAACAGTTAGGATAATGTCAAGATTGAAGGGGCAGGAAATAGACCATGATTTTCTGGTTATGCGTGTCAAAACAGCGTGGGAATACCGTAAGAAAACAGTGGATACGGATAGCTGTCGTATTATCTTCGGTGAAGCGGACTTCTTACCTGGGCTCGTCGTAGATAAATTTTCTGATATACTGGTCGTGCAGTCACTGGCTCTCGGTATTGATCGGATGAAGGAGGAAATCATAGCAATCTTAAAAGATCTTCTGGATCAAGATAATATAATTATTCGCGGTGTATATGAGCGCAGTGATGCCAAGGTTCGACTAAATGAAGGAATGGAACGCATCAAAGGCTTTCTGTGTGAGCCTTTTGATACCAAGGTTGAAATCGTGGAAAACGGCGTAAAGTATTATGTGGATATTGCGGAAGGTCAGAAAACAGGATTTTTCCTGGATCAGAAATATAATAGGGCTGCGATTGCAAGGTTATGTAAGGATGCACGGGTGCTTGACTGCTTTACCCATACCGGCTCCTTTGCATTAAACTGCGGTCTTGCCGGTGCAAGAGAAGTAATCGGAGTAGATGCTTCTGATCTTGGAGTCGCACAGGCTACAGAAAATGCAGCACTGAACGGACTCACGGACACTGTCAAGTTCCTTGCAGCGGATGTTTTTGATCTGCTTCCGGAATATGAACAGAAGGGAGAGCTATTTGATGTAGTTATTCTGGATCCACCGGCATTTACAAAATCAAAGAATTCCGTGAAAAACGCAATCAAAGGATACCGTGAGATTAATTTACGTGCCATGAAGCTGGTAAAGGACGGGGGATATCTCGCCACCTGTTCCTGCTCTCATTTTATGACTCCTGATTTATTCGCGGAAACAATCGGCCAAGCAGCAAAAAATGTGAAGAAGCGCATCCGTCAGGTAGAGTACCGTACGCAGGCTCCGGATCACCCGATTTTATGGGCGGCAGATGAGTCCTACTATTTGAAATTCTTTATATTCCAGGTGGTAAATGAGAAGTAAAATATATTAAGCGTATTAAAAAGAGCATGTATGAGATTACGCGCTAGGATACACGGGAATGGACACCATCACGGACGCAGGCATGGAAATATAAATTATCTAACACAGTAAGAAGGAGGTCAGCAAAAATGAATATCAAAATTCGAAAATGGAAAGTCGAAGATGCACATGATCTGGCATATGCGTTAAACAATAAGAAAATCCATGACAATTTGAGGGACGGACTGCCATATCCATATACCGTAGCAGATGCAGAGTCGTATATTCGGGCTATGTTAAACGCGGATCAAGACAGTGTATATGCCTTTGCAATAACAGCAGACGATAAAGTTATTGGCAGTATCGGAGTATTTCGTAAGGATAATATTCATCGGTGTACTGCAGAAATGGGCTATTATATTGCGGAGCCATGGTGGGGTAAAGGGATTGGTACAATTGCAGTCAAAGAAATCAGTACTTACATATTTCAAAATACGGATATCATACGAATATTTGCTGACCCTTTTGCTTACAACACAGCCTCTTGCAGAGTTTTAGAAAAAGCAGGGTTTATATTCGAGGGAACGTTAAGAAAGAATGCTGTTAAGAACGGTATTGTACAAGATATGAAAATGTATGCATTGGTGAAAGAATAAGTAAGTAGTTTAAAATAGTAATTAGACTGATAAGTAATAAATTAAAATATTAACTAGAGTGATAAGTATATATTAATAACAAAAGTGAGAAGTAATAATTTAAATAATAATTAATGTGATGCGTAATAAAAAGCAACTGGAGTGACAAATATGACCTACAAAGAAGCACTGCAATTTATTGATGATTCAAATAAGTACGGAAGTAAGCTCGGTTTAGCTACGATAACGGAGCTATTGAGAAGACTGGATAATCCGCAGGATAAGCTTAAGTGCATTCATGTTGCAGGTACGAACGGGAAAGGATCAACGACAGCTTTCATCTCCTCTATTTTAATATCAGAAGGATACCTAGTTGGCCGGTATATTTCCCCGACCGTTTTTTCCTATCGTGAAAGAATTCAGATTAACACGGATGACATCAGCGAGGAGGATATCTGTAATACGATAGCTACCATAAAGCCAATCTGTGAAGATATGGTAAGGGAAGGTTTTGATCATCCTACGTCCTTTGAGATAGAGACAGCTATGGCATTCTTATATTTTGCAGGAAAGAACGTGGATTTCGCTGTTATTGAGGTGGGTCTGGGCGGAAGGCTGGATGCAACTAATGTGATAAAAAAACCGGTTTGCTGTGTTATAACATCAATCAGTATGGATCATATGCAGTATCTGGGAGATACCCTCACAAAGATTACACGGGAGAAGGCGGGAATTATGAAAGAGGGAGTTCCAGCAATTACCGGTAATACAGAGCCTGAGGTGCAAATGGTTTTAGAACAGATTTGCAGGGAAAGAAATTCGGAGTTGATTCTGGCATCGGATAGAATTACCGATATCATAATTTCAACAGAAGGAACAGAATTCTACTATAAGGAGCGGCCATTAAAGATCAGCCTTCTGGGAGAATACCAGATTCAAAACAGTGTACTTGCAATTGAGACCGCGCAAGTCTTAAGAAAGTTAGGTTACTCCATTAGTGATACGGCAATCAGGGAGGGTCTTCTACGTGCCTGCTGGAGTGGAAGACTGGATATCATTGCGCGAGATCCTTACTTTATGATCGATGGGGCACATAATGAGGATGCTGCACGAAAACTAAAAAATTCCCTGCTTAAGATTTTTCAGGGAAAGAGAATCATATTTATCATGGGAGTTCTAGCTGATAAGGATTATAAAAAGATTCTGGAAATAACTGCACCATTGGCAAGCGTAATTATAACAGTTACCCCGGATAACATCAGGGCGTTAGCTTCATCGGAATTAGCGAAAGAAGCAGAACAATATACCAAGGAAGAAGTGATAGATGCGCAAACTATTCAGAACGCAGTTGAGACTGCTTATAAAAAAGCAGGCAAAGATGATGTCATCCTTGCCTTTGGTTCTTTATCCTATTTAGGTGAAATCAGAGCCTGCGTGAAGAAATTGACTACTTCTTCTTTTTCACCTTCTTCACTTTAGGCTGGAAGTTACTAACGTTTAATTTCTGATCGGCTAATGTTACATAGGTATTCTTGTTATCGATATCTTTGAAAAACACATAATACTTGGTAATATTAATCTGCTTATAATTACCCTTCTTTATTGTTTCACTTTTCATGGTCTTCAGATTGATTCTACCGATATAATCATTTTTCGTTCCATTGACCTGATAATAAAGATAACTGCCTGAGTTGGTGATGTTATAGGTCGAACATGATTTTTTCACCAGTAATGTTTTATTCGAGCCATCATGTTTCATTCGATAGATATTATTTTTATTGTCCCTATCGATGTAGTATATGTAATTCTTCGTAAAAATGGGGTATGCAAAGGAACCGCTATAATAGGTTTTTCTTGTATAACTGGATAAATTCATTGCATCGATACTAGTATCTTTGGAATTGTTGGTATAATAAATAGCTTGTTTAATGGATGCGATTGGAATTGCCGGGGCATTGATTAGATTTCGTTCCATGGAACCATCGATTTTAAATCGGGCTAGATGAAATCCATCTTTGGCGCTATATCGTTCAAAGAACAGGTAATTTCCTTTTAATAATAAGAATGCACCAGGATCACCGGTAAAAGCTTTCAGTCCGTTGCCTTTAAGATTAATCCGGAATACACCGTTATTATTCAGGATGGAAAAGAATTCAGGATTGTATCCGGTGATATCATTTGCCCTTGCATAATAAATATAATTATTATCCACATTGATGTAGACGGCTTTTTCATCCGATACTTTCTGGACATTCTTAATACTCGAGGTCATTTTGTAAAGTCTTCCATGATCCAGATCATTATGAAAGTAAATAATATTATCCTGTTCACAGAATAATCCACCATTATATATATTACCTATGGTATTACCAAGTTCTGATTCACTATTATAATATGTACGGCCTTTGGTATAATAATAAAAACCTATGGCAGCCGCCACAGTAAAAATAATCAGTATTGTTAATACACGCTTAATTGATGACAGCATAACTACCTCCTTGTAAATTACGAATACTCCTAATATAAAATTAAACTATAATTATATATCGGCATAATAGACAATGCAATAAATAGATATTATGAATTATTTTCACTGTATCACTGTAGCAACCTATCTTCATCCCCTTTTACAATGAAACCAGTGCTGCCAGATTTATTTGATAATATTTTGCTTCATTTTAATTAGCAGTTGAATTTTGTTGATAGTGCTTTATAAAATCAACTTTTCAGACCGATGAAAAAACCATCAGTTAATAAATTCAGTAATAGTTGCATGCGACAATTTATGATAGTATAATAAGGCAAGAAGTTGGTAGAGAATGTAATTATTATCGTTTTTTTGCGGTGGGATGGAGATGAATATGATAGATTTATTAGAAAGTAGAAAAAAAATAGATGAAGTTGATCAGAAGATTGTGGAACTGTTTGAAGCCCGTATGAAATTGGCAGTGGATATCGCAGATTATAAAAGGGGTGTCGGGAAGCCGATTTTTGATGCGGAGAGGGAAGAAGAAAAGCTGAAAGAACTTAAGGCTTTAACCGATAATGAGTTTAATAAAAAGGCTATCGCAGATTTATTCAAGCAGATTATGTCCATGAGCAGAAGACTTCAGTATATGTTGTTAGACAGTCTCGAAAGTCTCGGACTTTATGAAATAGATGAAATGAGGATCCAAGAAGATACCCAGGTGGCATTCTTCGGAGAAAAGGGATCTTATACCGAACAGGCCATGCATGAATATTTTAAAACGAAGGTGACAGGAATATCAATGGGAACCTTTAAAGATGTGATGCAGGCGATTAAAGAAGGAAAAGCGGAATATGGAGTTCTTCCGATAGAAAATTCCTCAACCGGAACTATTTCCGATATATTTGACCTTCTTGCTGAATATGATAATTTTATCATAGGTGAGCATTTAGTGAAGATTGAACATAATCTTTGGGGTATTCCAGGAGCCGAGCTGTCCGACATCAAGAAGGTATATTCTCATAGGCAGGGCCTTTTGCAATGTTCTGAATTTTTAAAAAAGCATCCAAATATGAAACAAATTGAATTTGGCAGCACGGCGGGTTGTGCAAGACTGATCTTGGAGGAAAATGATGTTACCCAGGCGGCAATTGCCAGTGAGAGGGCTGGTGGATATCTGGGACTGAAGCTTCTTCAGACCGCCATTCACAACGAAGCTAATAATACAACAAGATTTATTATCATCTCGAATAAGAAAATGTTCATCAAAGGGGCCGTACGAACCAGTATTTGCTTCGTTCTCCCCCATAAAAGCGGTTCCTTATATCATGCCTTGTCCCATTTTATCTATAATAATATCAACATGACAAAGATTGAATCAAGGCCGATTGCGGGAAAAGCATTTGCATACCGATTTTTTGTAGATATAGAGGGAAGCCTTGATGAACCAGCAATTAAAAATGCTCTTCACTGTATCAAAGAAGAAGCAATAGAAATGAAAATACTTGGCTGTTATATTCCCGTTCAATGATAAAATAACTTGTTTTCTTCACGATTAATTCAAAATCTAATCACAAAGTGAACATAGTTTTAAAGTAAACTATTCTTATCAAAAGAAAATAACAGATGCATGTCTGATAAAATAATCTGATATACATTTTGAAAGGAGAGTTTTAAATGAGTAATGAATTTAATAATAATCAGGGTGAATATACTCCGGGCAATGATAATACAAATATGAATCATGAAGAAAATATCTTGAATCAGAGTATTGTAAGCCAAAGCAGTTCTACTGAAAATAACTTGGAACAAAATAGTTTTAATGTTAACCATGCTAACCAAAGTGAAAATACACAAGGATATTCGAATGTAAATGTTAATGCAGGAAATTATTGGGGCATAGGAAACGAAAATAGTATGAATCAAGATTATAATGCTAACGGTAATAATACTTATCAGAATTACAATCATATGAATAACCAGCAAGGCAGCAGCAATCCATATCCGATTTACCCTACTCCACAGATGACGAAAGAGAAAAAACCAAAAAAGAAGAGAAAAATATTTGGTGTTTTTAAGCTTGCAGCAGCAGCATTAGCCTTCGGTATTATAGCAGGAGCAGCATTTCAAGGATTTTATTTTATCAGTCATCTAGTAGGTAAGGCAGAGGATACTGATAATAATGATGTTAAGGTTGCCAATACATCTAAGGAAGCAAATAGTAACGATACTATAGTACCGACTTCTTCAACGTTGGGAGAAACAGTGGCTACTGATGTTTCAGATGTTGCAGAGAAAGTAATGCCTTCTATTGTTTCAATTAATGCTAAAGTAACTACTACGAGTTATGACTTCTTTAGGGGAGAGGTAGCTCAGGAAGCAAAGAGCAGCGGTTCAGGTATTATTATAGCACAGAATGGTTCAGAGATTTTAATTGTAACTAATAACCATGTTATAAAAGACGCATCATCGGTAGAAATCGTATTTTCTGATAATAAAAAAGCGACAGCTGAGATTAAGGGCGCTGATGTAAACTCGGATTTGGCGATACTATCTGTAAATATGAATGATTTATCCGCGAAAACTGCAGAAACAATAAAGGTAGCTACCCTTGGCAGCTCAGATTCCGTTAAAATCGGAGATATGGCAATCGCAATTGGTAATGCACTTGGTTATGGACAGTCTGTAACAGTTGGTTATATCAGTGCAATCAATAGAGAGGTTGAAAATAGTAAAACAAAGCTCCTTCAGACAGATGCAGCAATTAACCCAGGCAACAGCGGTGGTGCTCTGCTTAATTCAAAAGGCGAGGTAATCGGGATTAATTCAATAAAATACGCTTCCACAGAAGTGGAAGGTATGGGCTATGCAATTCCTATCTCAAAGGCAATACCAATGATTGATGAATTGATGAATCGTAAGCAAGTAACGAAGAACAATCAGGGCTTCCTTGGAGTCGATGCATCGACCGCGCAGAATGTAACTGCGGACTATGCAGATCGCTTTAATATGCCAATCGGTATTTATGTTAACGATGTGATTAAGGGATCTCCAGCAGAGAAAGCGGGGCTGGTACAGGGAGATATCATAACTGGAGTTGACAGTGTAACAGTTGAAACAATTGATGATTTAGTGGATGCCTTAAGCTACAAGCAGGCAGGCCAGAAAATCTCACTGAAAATTCAGACCAAAGAAAATGGCTCCTATGTAGAAAAAACCTTAAAAGTAACCCTTGGTAAAAAGTAAAAGAGACTTCTTCAACAAATTATATATTTTAAGTTTGCTATATGATTTATATCATAAAATTGATTTATTATATTATTAATAGAAATATCTAATAATACAATTTTATAAAATACGATGATATATTTGTGCCCCAATAGGTGAAATCCTTTTGGGGCACAAACTGATTTTTTATTAAAATAAAAAAATAGGCACATTTCCAATAAACCTCAGATATATTATTACGAGTGATAATATTTCTGGAGGCTTTATGAAGAAGAAACTGATTTGCGTACTGGTTGTAATAACCTTTCTTACAACAATGCTAACCGGTTGTGGGAGCAGTGGGGGATTGAAGGAAATCACGTTAAATGAAGTTGCACATTCCATTTTTTATGCACCGATGTATGTAGCATTTGAAAAGGGCTATTTTAAAGATGAAGGCCTGAAGGTTAAGCTTGTTAATGGCTTGGGAGCTGACAAAACTATGACGGCTGTGCTCAGTGGAAACTGCGATATCGGTTTCATGGGACCGGAAGCTACCGTCTATGTGTATAATGAGGGTGAGAAGGATTATGTAGTGAATTTTGCACAGCTGACTCAACGTGCGGGTAACTTCTTAGTTTCCAGAGATAAGAACGAAGAATTCTCATGGGAGAATATTAAGGGTAAGACGGTAATCGGCGGTAGAGCCGGTGGTATGCCTGAAATGGTATTTGAATATATTCTTAAGAAGAATGGACTAGACCCAAAGACTGATTTAACGATTATTCAAAATATTGATTTCGGTATTACCTCCCAGGCATTTGCTTCAGGTAAAGGAGATTACACGGTTGAGTTTGAACCGGCTGCAACGGCTCTTGAACAGGAAGGAACCGGTAAGGTGATAGCATCCCTCGGAGTTGAAAGTGGTAAGGTTCCCTATACGGCATTTTCAGCAAAGAAGAGTTATATTGAGAAAAATCCTGAAATTATTCAGAGCTTTACCAATGCAATCCAAAAGGGATTGGATTATGTATCAAGCCATACACCGGAGGAGATCGCTAAGGTGATCCAGCCTCAGTTTAAAGAGACAAATAGTGATACCTTGGTTAAGATTGTAACGAGATATTATGATCAGGGTACCTGGAAAGACAATCTTGTATTCGAGAAAGACAGTCTTACGCTGCTACAGGATATTCTTGAGGAAGCAGGAGAATTAACTGTTCGGGTACCTTATAAAGATATCGTTACAACGAAGTATGCTGAAAAAGTGACTAAAAAGTAATTATGTAAGAGGCTGCCGTTTTTTTAGGCATATATGATATAAGTCTAAAATACGACAGCCTTTTTGTTTATAATTAAGCCATGAAATCAACTACAGTATACCTATCATCGAGCGGAAGATTTTTGCTCTCGGCTTCGAATTCTTCTGCTTTGGAATTTTCGGTTACTATTTTTTCATTTTTATCCTTATTATCTGTCTTTCGCGGCAAATTCTTATATTCACTGCTTTTTTTGAATTCTTTTGTTACATTATCATAAGCAGCCTGTAAAGGTTCTCTGGCAGGATCATCCTTAGCTATGTGTGATATAGCAAAATTATAAGCTTCTTCAACTTCTTCCTTTGAACGGCAGTTTTTTAGTTTATCTTCTAATGCCTGCCTCTGCAGTTGCACTCTTGATATCAGAGCATAGACATATGGACTTTTAATTCTTAAATAATTCATCTCCGTACTAGTAAGTTTTTCACCATTTTTTATCTTCTGATTTATTTTTTGTTCGTACTTAGCCTTATCCTCATCGGACATTCCACTAGTTGGATCAAGTAAATTTTTCATTTTTTCCTTAAACTCGCGGGCAATAAGTTCCTTAGTTTTTGCATTAACCTTTGGATTAATTGTATCTGTATTTTCATATTCAGCTGAAATAGGTTTATTCAGAGTGAAATATGTTTCATTATTTATTTCCACTGCTATCACCTCCACCTTTATATTATCGGAAGAAGTATGTATTTTATTTACAGTTAACACAAAAGAATAGACACAGGCTGGTTATAAGTGCAATTGTTTATTTCATAAAACAGCTTTCTTCCAGCAGTTCATTATCCTCCGGGATATAAAATCTATTAATACCTAATTCATTCAGTTTATCACTTGTAAAGTATTCATGAATATCCTCTCTTGTTTCGATACAATGGTTAAAAGTATCCAGATGAACTATGACAAAAGTAAGATTCGGATTCACTTTTAGGGTCTTTTCAATATCCATGATATTCATTACAATTGGATTACTGTTTAGGAATTTCGGAGAGCCTGCATTCATGATAAGAATCTGAGGCTTATAGTTTATGATATTCTCTTTCACAGATTCATTGTAAATAGTATCTCCGGTGATATATACCGTTGGTTCGCTATCGGATTTTAGAATATAACCACTTGCCAGACCCATAGCCTTTAACGTAACTCCGGTACCATGTTGTGCATCTACTCTGGTAATACTAATATCCTCATAATGAATCGAGTCCTTCACTGGATTGAGATTGCGAAATCCCAATGATTGAAACTGCTCTGCATCCTTCCACTGGCATACGAGGGGAAGCTCTTTGTCCAGAAGTTCTTTTGCCTTCGGATCGAAATGATCGTTATGAGTGTGAGTGGATAAAATGATATCTACATCTAATAGAACCTCCAGCTCCGTGGATAGATCAACCATCGGGTTTCTTCTTCTGTTTGGAGTCATTGCGATATGCGTAAATGACTCCTTTTGCGAAAATACAGGATCAATTAATATCCGGTAACCTGCATAGGTTAATATCGAAGTTGCGTGCCTAACATGTAATAATTTCATAATTAACTCCTTCCATAGTATGTAAAATGCATTGTTTTTCATAATAAATTATAATATGATATAGGTAAGGGTTCAATTTTGTGGTGAAATTAAAATGCAAAGTTATTTTCAGTATGAAAAGAATGAGGGTGGATAGATGAATATAGATCAGGTGGATTATCAGATAATTCGCATCTTAGAGGAAAATTCGAAGCTTACTTATAAAGAAATCGGTGAGAAAATACATATGACTGGACAGGCGGTAGGTATTCGAGTCAATAAATTAATTGAAGAAGGAATTATTGAAAGCTTTACCATCAAAACCAATAAAGACAAAATTGGGGTTAGTATTACAGCTTTTATTCGGGTGTATATGAAAAAATTGGAGCACCAGAGAATACTGAAATTAATCGAAAAAACGGAAACAATTACCGAAGCTTATAGAATCAGTGCGGATTGCTGTTATATCCTGAAAATGGAGACCTCAGAAAATGAGGAATTAAATAAGGTATTGGATCAGATCAGCGAATTTGCTACGTACCAGCTTAGTCTATCCATTGGCACAATAAAGTAAAAAAACGAGGCTATCGCAGATGAGGCGGATATACGATATAAGTGACTCAGCATGATCCCTCCACACATATTTCTTCCAAACAGTGTATTATAGGGATTATACGGAGTCACTTATGTCACGGAAAGCTATCATGCGACAGCCTACATTATATTATTCTGTTTCTGATGAATCAGCAGAGCCTGCATTCAAGGTTGAATCATCTGTTACGTCTGTATCATCTGAGTCATCCTCATAATCATCAAAATCATCATCAAAATCCTCAAGATAATCGGGATTCATATATCTGTATACCGCATAAGCGATGGCTGCAACAGCAGCAACGGCACCAATGATTGTGAGAACGCACATAATACAATGGCGTCTTTTTTCTGCAGGATCTTTTCTGTGTAATAGTTCTCCTAATCTCATCGTATCTAAAAGTTCATCAATTTTATTACTCATGAATAACACTTCCCTTCATTCATCATAATCTTAATATGCCATTTATAGTATATCACAATACATTGCTTTTTACTATAATATTTGGAATTTATCAAATAATATATAAATATTAATTTAGGTGTCATAATCGGATTTATAACGTAATGAATATGTATGCATATTCATAAATTTACCTTATAGATGATTTATGGCACCTAAACCAATATTATGAATTAATACGTATTAAATTAGCAAAGGTGGACAGCAGCTTTTTTACTCCAAAATTAGGGAAGTCCACTGTGACCTCATAATCCTTGCCGCCCTTGGTGATATTGGTTACGATACCTATACCGAATTTGATATGTCTTACCGTATCTCCAACCTCATAATCCAGCGTGCCCATCTGACTGCCTTCGAACTGTTTGGCAGCAGGAGTGATAAAGGGTTTATAGGAAGCTTGGGATTGGTTATAAATTCCCGACTTGGGCTTATCAAAATTAATCCGTTCATCAAAGGGAAGCTTATAAGAATTACCTTTATCCATGTAGTCGTTATCATCCTTAAAGCTATACTGCTTTTTCTTAGGCTCGGAAGCAGTCATTTTGAGAAGGAATCGGGGTATTTCGTGAACGAAGCGCGAGGGTTTGTTACTCTGGGTTTCACCGTGGATCATACGCTGTTTTGCTGAAGTCAAGGAAAGTCTCTTCATCGCTCTGGTGAATCCCACATAGCATAGACGTCTTTCTTCTTCAATTTCTTCATTCGGATTATCGGAAAATAAGGACATATAACCTGGAAAGACACCTTCCTCCATGCCACACAAATACACATATGGAAATTCCAGTCCCTTGGCACTATGAAGGGTCATTAATACAATACTGTTATTGTCCTCGTTCAGATTATCAATATCTGACACAAGTGCAACCTCTTCCAGAAAACCACTAAGAGTAGGTTGCTCCAGACAATTTTCTTCATAGGTTACCAGCTTGTTGACAAGTTCATTGATATTGCCGATGCGATCCTCAGCTTCCTCACCGCCTTCTTCTTCCAGCTCCTTTAAATATCCGGTTGCATCGAGAATATCATCAATCAATTCCCGAAGACGATAGCCTTCCTGGTTAACTCTTGATTTTAAGCCTTCAATTAAGCTAACAAACGGATTAAGCTTGCCAGCGGTACGCTCAAGTCCAGGAATAAAGGCAGCACGGGTAAGTGCATCATAAAAGCTAATTCCGTTTGTAATGGCGTAGTCATTTACCCGGTCAACTGTGGTGAGACCAATTCCACGCCTTGGAACATTAATGATACGTTTTACTGCAATATTATCAAGTCCGTTATCAATCGTTTTCAGATAAGCAAGGATATCCTTGATTTCTTTACGGGCATAGAAATTAATACTGCCGATGAGCTTATAAGGGATATTCTTTTGAACCAACTTTTCCTCGAACTGGCGGGACTGAGCATTGGTTCGATAAAGAATTGCAAAGTCATTATAGTTTGCATCTCCATTTTCAACAGCTCTTTTTATTTCTGAGGTAATCGCATCGGATTCTTCAAAATCTGTTGCAAACTGGGTAAAGCTGACCGCTTCACCGTCCTCGTTATCCGTCCATAAGGACTTGTCCTTCCGGCCTTTATTATTACTAATTACTTCATTAGCAACATTTAATATGTTCTTAGTTGAGCGATAATTCTGCTCTAGCTTGATCACACAGGTATTCGGAAATGCCTTCTCAAAATTAAGAATGTTATAAATGTTAGCTCCTCTGAATTTGTAAATGGACTGATCATCATCACCAACAACACAGAGATTATATTCACGTTCTCCATATAGATTAAAGCCCGAAGCTAATAGATGAATTAATTGAAACTGTGCGGTGTTGGTATCCTGATATTCATCGACCATGATATAACGAAATCGGTTCTGATAATAGGTCAGAGCCTCCTGATTGGTCTGAAATAGTTCAACCGTCTTTGTAATCAGATCGTCAAAATCCATTGCGTTACTTGCTTTCAGGCGTTTCTGATACTCCAGATAAGCCTGCGCATATCTGCTTTGCTGATAATCTCCATGAACACCCTGTGCAAATTCTTCTGGAGAAATCAGTTCATCCTTAGCCTTGGAAATGACGGAAAGGATACTTTTTTCTTTTATTTTCTTGGTATCGATATTTAAATATTTACAAATCTCACGCATCAGGGTCTTCTGATCATCCGAATCATAAATGGTAAAGCTTCTGGAATAACCAATAGTGTCGGCATATCTTCTTAAAATGCGGACACAGGTGGAATGGAAGGTGCTGACCCATATGTTCTCCGAGCCATAGCCTACGATTTTATCCACCCTTTCCCTCATTTCACGGGCAGCTTTATTCGTAAAGGTAATTGCCAGAATATTATATGGATTAACATCCCTTTCCTCAATGAGATATGCGATACGGTGAGTCAGAACTCTTGTTTTTCCGGAGCCTGCACCGGCTAGGATCAAAAGAGGTCCTTTATCATGTAATACCGCGCGTTTCTGTTCGGGATTTAGAGTATCATAAATGCTCATTTATTATTTCCTTCCTGCCTATGTAATCGTTAAAGGTCATCATAAGACCACAAACATATGTTTATTATAGCATGCAGGAGGGGGATATTCAATCCTGCATTTAAAGGCTACCTCAACCTTTTGTTAAACCTTATATATGTAATAAGTTTCTTAAATTGTTAATAAAAATCGATTTATTAAAATCAGGAAAATAGAAATTAAAGTAATATATGTTGGTAATATATGCATACTATCTAATTTTTTTTGCTTTGACATCTAGTATCTAATACTATATAATAAAAAAAGAGGTGATTGGCGTGGATACGACGAAAGAAGAATATATCAGTGGTCTGATTGATAGCTTAAAGAATATCAAATACATCATGCCGGATGATATACCTAACATAGATTTATACATGGATCAGGTAACAACGTTTATGGACAAGCATTTGAAATCCTCCAAACGTTACAGTGAAGATAAGCTTCTGACCAAGACGATGATAAATAATTATACGAAGAACGAACTATTACCTCCGCCCAATAAGAAAAAATATTCGAAGGAGCATATATTCCTCTTAATATTTATTTATTATTTTAAAAATATTCTTTCCATTAATGATATACAAAATATATTTAACCCACTAACGGAACGTTATTATAAAGAAGATGCCAGTGTTAAACTGGAGACGATTTATGAAGAGATATTCCGACTCGAGAGTGAGCAGACGGATGCATTAACTAAGGATATGATAAGGAAGATGACCAAGGCGAAGGAATCCTTTGCAGATATTACCGATCAAGAGGATCATGATTTTTTGACTACCTTTTCCTTTATCAGTATGCTTTGCTTTGATGTTTATACGAGAAAACATATGATCGAAAAAATGATTGATAATTCCCTTATGGGTGTCAGCAGTAAAGTAAAAAATACGGATAAGAATCAGAAATCCGGTAGCAAGCCGGAGAAAAAGCAGCCCGCTAAGCAAGAAAATACAAAGAAGGAAAAAGAGAAGTAAAATTAAGCGAACATGACTTACATGATTTATTGACTGTAGTATTATACAATACCATGGTCGGTAGGATATAGTTCTAATAATTTATATTCTTTATATTTGGTACAAATATTTGATAAGTACCAATATAAAAAGCAACAACATTGTCTAACATAGCATACTAATAAAATAGTAACACAGGAATAATCGTGATCTTTATTAGTAGAGCAGGAGCATTGTCTTAATATATGAATTAATAACGATGCTCCTGAATTATATTCGATATTTTTATCATTTGTTTCTAATCTTATTTGTTTGGAAGTGCATTATTCATCCTGGTAAAAACCATATCGTAGCCGTCATTACCATAATTTAATGAACGATTAACACGGCTAATTGTTGCTGTTGAGGCTCCTGTGCTTTCAGCAATTTCAAGATAAGTATTATGGTTCCGAAGCATTCGGGCAACTTCAAACCTTTGTGAAAGTGATAGTAATTCGTTTACCGTACAGATATCTTCAAAAAATTTATAACATTCCTCAGAATCCTTTAAGCTTAATATCGCTTCAAATAAATGATCAACAGATGTTGTTCTTATGTTCTTACTCATCGGTAGGACTCCTTTCATCCGAATGTGTTTCGATTTCACACAGTACAATTTTACCACGCTATAGTATTAAAGTAAAGATGTTTTCCGTTTATTTTCTATTAAAGTCACTTAAGGGTCTCTTAAGATTATTCCCGTGAATCAAAATGTTATTTAAAATACAAATATATTTAAGGAGTTGTGATGTGGTTGCTATAAACTCGTAAATATATAATTGATGAATCAATGTAGAAAAATGGATATATTTGTGATAAAATACATAGATAAAGAGGTAGTAGATTTAAAAATTAAGAATTTTCACATACAAATTGTACCTACAGAATGTGAATTCAAAGATTTCACATATAAAGTTTGCAGGTTTTGGAGAAAGGTATGATTATCATTATGATTAAAAAGGAATTAATAAACCAAAGTATTGATTATATCATACAGCATTTTGAAGAAAATCTGTCAATTGAAGATGTTGCAAATAACTTTCATTTTTCTAAATTTTATTTTTGTAGATCCTTCAAGGAGGTAACTGGTGAGAGTGTATATGAATTTATAAAACGGCTAAAAATGGATCAGAGTGCCATTAATATTAAGCTGGAAAAGAATAAAACTATAACCGATATTGGCCTTGATTACGGATATACCCCATCTAATTATAGTTCCGCATTTAGAAAACACCATAATATTACTCCAATCGAATTTCGTAAATCTACCAATATAACATGTATGCAAAATCCGTTCTATCCGGAAGGGCAGTCCGGTTTTGATACATTTGATGAATATAATATTAAAATTGAAATTCATGAGCTTATGGATGTTTTGGTTATTTATGAAAGAAGTATTGGCAATTATATCGAACTGAAGGAAAAATGGTACCTCTTTTTGGATAAATACAGGGAATACATCAAAGAAGACACACTATTGATAGAAAGATTTTATCACGATCCATCGATTACCAGCCTTAACAGCTGCATATGTGATGTTTGTATGACAACAGATGAATTAAACATCCTAGATAATGTGACTACAGTAAAAGGCGGCAAATTCGCAACTTATCGCTATGACGGGAGAATACAGGATATTTTTTGCACAATACAAGGGATATTCAGTGTCTGGCTGCCGGAAAGTGGATATCAAATGGATAAAAGGTACGGGCTAAACATATATCGAGAAATTGACAAAGAAAATGAACGTGTGATCATGGATTTATGCATCCCAATTAAATAGGGCAAGAATTCAGAAGTAACCAGACAGATTTTTTTCTATAATGTAAATTACCCTGATGTTACTTCATGTATGATTTATTAAATAAGGTGGGTACAAATTGAAATGAAGTTAATAGCAAGATATAAAAGGAAAATCATAACGAAATGGTTTTGTTATATAGTAATTATATTAATGTGTTTTTGTTTCACTGGCTGCAAGAATAGTAGTAGTAATAAAAAGACAGACAGCATAGCACCAGTGAAAGTGTCACCGGTAATATCCATTACTCCGACTATTGAAGTTTCTCAAAACACCAAAGAGGAGAATAATACAACTAAAAATAAAACGGTTCCAGATATTAAGAACGTTGACTATAGTGATTGTTTTTATGGAATTAATGGGTGTGCTGTATTTTTTAATAGAGATACAAAGGTATATACCATGTATAATAAAGAGTTGTGTGAAAAACGTACATCTCCTTGTTCGATCTTTAAAATCGTAACTACAATAATGGGATTAGATAAGGGAATATTAACATCTGTAGATACAAGAATGGGATATGACAAAACGATATATCCTACGGATAGATGGAATAAGGATTTAAGTTTAAAAGATGCTTTTAAAGAGTCGTGTGTTTGGTATTTTAGAAAGGTAATAGATCAAATAGGACAAAGTGACGTTCAAAATTATCTGGATAAACTTAATTATGGAAATTGTGATATAAGTGCTTGGGATGGCAGTGGAATTAATGCATTACCTGAATTAAATGGATTCTGGCTAGAATCATCATTAGAGATTTCTTCCATAGAACAAGTGAATGTTTTAGCAGATATATTTAATGAAAAAACTAATTTTTCAAAGCAAAATATTGCAATACTAAAAAATATAATGTTGACGCAAAAGATTAGAAAAACATCTATTTACGGAAAAACTGGAACAGGGCAAAATATTAAAACAAAACATAGAGATAATGGTTGGTTTGTTGGAATGCTTGAGAATTTTGACGAGGTATATTACTTTGCTGTGCATTTAGATGATGAGAATAAAGAAGTAACAGGTCAGATGGCAAAAGAAATTGCTATAGATATAATTAAGAAATACTATACCGAAAAGTAATAGTAATGTGAGAGCTAGATATTTTTTTTATTAATAAGATTACGCCATACGATGAGATGAATGTTACTTGTAAGAAGGAGAGTGGAAGATAATGTTTAAGGTAACTACTCAGTGGAATCCTCTTCAGGCAAAGCTTAAAGAGATTATTCGAAAGAAAGATCGTTTTGATGAGATGCAGCAATTACTTTATGAAATGCATTCCATCGTACATAGTAGTGTTGTATATGGGAAGCCTGAGCCAACCTATATGGATGAGGTTTGGTCAGAGCTGGAGAGCGATGTATTTTGTACAATGCCGACAGACAAGGATGACACAGTTGCCTGGAATATCTGGCATATTACTAGAATAGAGGATCTCACTTCTAACTATTTAGTCAAGGGGCAGAGTGAGGTATTAAATGATTCATGGCTGAAACGGCTGAATATTACCGTTAAGGATACTGGTAATGCAATGAGCGATTCAGAAATAATTGATTTAAGCACTAAGATAAACAAGGAGGCTCTTTTCGAATACCGTAATGCTGTTGGAAGTAGCACACAGGAAATCATTAAAAATCTAAAGCCGGAGGACATGAAAAGAAAGGTTTCGGCGGATGGTTTGAAACAGATCGCAGCTGCCGGTGGAGTAACAGAGCAGGCGGATTCGGTATGGCTGCTGGATTTCTGGGGAAAGAAAACGGTTGCCGGTATTTTTCAGATGCCAATAACGAGGCACCAGATTGTACACTTGAATGACTGCAAAAGGCTGATAGAAATATGCAGGAAGAGAAAATTTAAATCATAAGAAAAGTAAACGTTGACAATATCCAATGTTGAATATATAATATACCCAACATTGAATATATTCTTATGAGAATAGAACAAGAGGGACAGATATGATCAGCGCATTAATCTTATATTATTTAAGCATGAAACCTACCCATGGTTATGAAATACAGCGATTCCTACAGTTAACTGGTATGGAGAAATGGGCTAAGATACAATCCGGTTCCATTTATTATGCACTTTCCAAGCTAGAGAAAGAAAAGTGTATCAGGGCACTTCGCGAAGAGCGTACTGGCTCAAGAATTCGTAAGGTATTCGAGATTACCGATAAGGGCCTTGAAGAATTGAAGAAAGAGATGGCTGAGGAGCTAGATAAACCCATATCCATAATTGGTTCTATGAAGTTCTATACGGACCCTATGATTAGTGTATTGAGTAAAGAAGAGATAATCAAAATTGTCGGAAATCATATTAGGAAGCTTAAGGAACAGAAGGAATATTGGGAGAAATGGTATCATATTAAGGTGGATGATAATGCCAATGAACTAAATAGACTGAGCTTTCAGATGTCGCTTGATAACCTGACATATCAGATCAGATGGCATCAGGAATTGCTGGATCACCTCGATGATTATACCGATTCCTGCAAAAAGATGGAGAAGTATATTAGAAACCTTGATTTTGATGTAATAGCAGAGGATTCGCCAAAATCTGAAGATGAGCAGAAGCTGAAGTATGCCTTGAGGATAAAAGAGGAAATTTTGAATGATCCGCAGAATGCCATGATGAACCTGGATAAAATTATAAATGAACTTCAGATGAAGGTTAAAAAGAAATAAGAGATTTATAATTAAACGTAATGGTAAAGGAACTTTCGCTTATAGAAACTTATTAATAAAAAATACAAATAAAAATCTTTTTATTACAAATAAGTTTTCCTGCTACAAAGGAAAACTTAAAAAATAATCAAATATCCAACATTGGATAAACAACATAGTATAATAAAATTAGAATATAAAATTAAAAAGGAGGATTTATATGAATCAATTATTGAAGGTTGAGAATTTATCCAAAGCATTTGGAGAAAAGAAGGTGGTAAAGGATATCGGTTTTGAAGTTATGGAAGGAGAGATACTTGGATTTATTGGGCCAAACGGAGCCGGCAAGACAACAACAATTAAGATGCTTATTGATGTGGAGCCAAAGGATAAGGGAGAAATCACTTTTAAAGGAAAGTCGGTGGAAAATGCGATGAAAGCCTTTAAGAAATCCATTGGTGTTGTTCCGCAGGAAATATCCTTTTATGATGACTTGAGTACATACAATAACGTGAAGTTCTTTTGCTCTATCTACGGTTACCGGGGGAAAGAATTAAAAGACAGAGTGAAAGAAGCATTGGAATTTGTAGGACTCTGGGAACACAGAAAGGATCTGCCGGCAAAGTTTTCCGGTGGTATGAAACGAAGGCTTAACATAGCCTGTTCCATAGCACATTCCCCGAAGCTGCTTATTATGGATGAACCTACAGTAGGTATCGATCCTCAATCCAGAAATCATATCATGGAAGCAATAAAGACTCTGAATAGAAGAGGAACCTCCGTAATCTATGTTTCACATTATATGGAGGAAATCGAAGCAATCTGTAACCGGATTGTTATTATGGATCATGGAGATAAGATTGAGGATATGGAGAAGGATGCTCTGAAAGATAAATATAAGCAGGCTGGGCTGGAGACCTTAGAAGAAATATTCTTACATCTGACCGGAACACAACTAAGAGATGAGGAGGCCTAATATATAATGAAAGAATTTTATAATTTATTCTGTCATGATTTCAGACGAAGGCTTAAGGACAGTTTTTTAATCGGTTATAATATTATATTTCCAATAATAATGATTGGTTTGATAGGATATCTATCCTCCGAGAACTATGGCAATACCTTTACGGGATATCGCTACTATTCAATTGTAATGCTTCCGTTTTGCATCGCGATGGTGGTGATAACGGCGGCTTTTGCGGCAAAGGAGGAAGCCTATAAGAAAACTGCTGTACGATTTCTGTTCGCGCCAATATCAATGACTCATATTGTATTATCCAAACTTCTATCCATTACAATTGTAGTCTGCATATGCAACCTTCTGGTTCTAGCTTTTGCGTGGGTGGTGTTTGGACTACCAATAGTGGCACATATCTTTCCGCTTATTATAATACTTGCTTCTGAAACCTTTGCAGTCAGTGCAATAGGGCTTTTTATCGGATTTGGCATGAGGAATTTTATCATTATTAAAAATTTACTTAATATCCCTATTATTATTGCAGCAATCCTTGGTGGGGTATTTTTCCCGATTGGAACCTTCAATCATGGATGGCAGCTGATAATTAAGCTGTCACCGCTTACCTGGATTAACCGGGGGGAGTTCCTTTGCATCTATGACAATAATAACATTCTTTTGTGGAAAACAGCCATGATAATAACTGCAGTTGGTATTATCTTTACAATATTGGCAGTCATTTTATTTAAAAAGGAGGAATTCATCCATGGGAACTTACCTGGTTATGATAAATAATTTTAGAAGAAATATGAATCATAAATTGCTATTCGCGATAACTTTTTTGCTTCCTATCTTACTATGCCTGCTGATTGGTATAGTACATTTTGGAAAATTAGATATTAGAGTTGGAATTCTCAAAGATACTTCAAATCAATCAGATAGTTTGAAGGAATTATATAGGATACTTGACCACTCGGAAGGAATTCGTTACGACGATGT
>JAEWMT010000128.1 GCA_023393095.1 Bacillota bacterium | reverse complement strand
GTACCAGAGTGAATGGCCATTTACCGTATTTGTATAAGGAAAGGCTATGTTGGAATTATCAAATGTCTTTTGTTTAGTATCGCAACATTTATGATAGAAGCGCAATTTATGGTACAAATCTCTGTTTTATGGGGCTTTCTACTGGCAAGTACGATTATGCTTTCAGCGGCTGCAATGAAGAACTGGTTTGGAACATCAAAAAAGATAGCAATGGTGGTTATATGGGGATGGATACCGATTGCTTTTAGTGCAATCATATTATCCGGTAATTTTTTAACATCATATCAGATAGATCGTCTTAAAAACTTCTTTGGAATAATTATAAATCCTTATGAAAAGGGATATCAGATGAGTACCGTAAGTCAAGTGATTTCTCACGCAAAATTATTTGGAGGTACAACGGATTTTATAATCGGATATCTACCAAGTATTAATAGCAATTTTATACTGACCTATGTAATAGGTAAATGGGGAATTGTTGCAGGAGCTCTGAGCATAGGTCTATTTGTTGCACTTATCGGAAGAATACTTTATATTTCTTGTCATCAGAAAAATTCATTGGGAGTGTTTGTGGGTTTAGGATGCTGTCTGGTGTTTGCGGTACAAGGTGGAGTTTATATACTTACCAATCTGGGTTTCCAGCTAATCGCACAGGTGAACCTGCCCTTTGTTTCCTATGGCGGAAGCAGTTTGATTATTAATTTCATTGTTTTGGGAATTATACTATCTGTATTTCGCAATACAAATATTCAAAAAGAAGTGCCATATAAGAAGATGTTTTCAATCAATATTGAGAAAGTAAAGTAAGGTTAAAAATAGACTCTTCAGCCCGCAAGCAAATAGCCTGTCACGCGATTGTGGCAGGCTATTCACTAAAAAGGGGAGGATATACAGTTGAGATTCCATGTGGTTTCATCTTTTATGATAGGGTACTCCAAGAGAAAATATATGGGAATTTCAAATTCATCCTGTGTCGTCCTGTGATATTTGAGTTGCGTATAAAATTGAGTATAGATGAAGGAATAAGTTTAAGAGAAATTATAGAACGAATGTCATGTTTGGTTGTATCAATAGGAATTATATCGTAAAATTAATCATGAGTAATCGAGACTGGGTAAGGTCAAGAACCTTAGATTGGAGCATAAATCTATTGAAGAGGGTTATCTATAATTATGCATATATATGAGAAAAGATGAGGTGAAATAATGGATGGAGCTACAAAAAAGGAAATAACATCTGTAACAACAGAAGGTTTTGACGGTGTGTTCTATCCAACACGGTATAAAGAAAATGCAATTGTTTTTGTGTCCGGTTCAGAGGGGGGAATAGGTACCGGAAAGAAAATGGGGGCATATTATCAGGCACTGGGGTTTTCTACATTGGCACTTGGATTGTTTCATACGGAGCATACAAATAAGTCGCTCACACAAGTACCGATAGAGTATATGGAAAGGGCAATGGAATGGCTGAAAAAGCGTGGCTACAGAAGAATTGTCGTTGACGGTATATCCAAAGGCTCGGAATATGTTCTGTATGCATCAACGGTTATTCAGGATATTACAGGTGTTATTGCCAGAGTGCCCTCTTACTTCATAAGTGAAGGGCTGGCTGCCAAAATGCCGGCTGGTAAATCCTGCTGGAGCTATAAAGGAAAGGAACTTTCATATACACCATACAAGGTACGAAAAATTAGCAAGATTAAAACTTTATTGATGGAAAAACAATTTTCCTTGATATCCATGAACAAGGACAAAATTGTTACAGAGGAATCTATCATTCCGGTGGAAAAAATTCGCGGACCGCTTCTGCTGATGTCTACAAGAGCAGATACGATATGGCCATGTGATATATATATGAAGAAGCTCATAAGGCGCCTTTCTGAAAATCATTTTCCGTATGAGGTACAATATATTTCCTTTGAATATATGAGTCACCTTCTTTTGCCGATGTACCATAAGAAATCACTTGTTCTGATCAGAATGCTGTTTCGATCTGAACGTCTGCACCCATATGAATGTGTACAGGAACGAAAAGTGATGGAGAAAGCAACATTACAATTTCTAAAGAAAACATTTTTAATGGACTCGAGCATAATATAAAGACCATAGCCGGTAGATTATTGGATAATAGTTCATGGGGAAAGTAGGGGTATCTAATGATTTCAAAGAAAAATATACCAACCGGATTTTATGATATGCCGCACTTTATCCATGAGTTCAAATCTATCTGTGGTATTACCCCACAAAAATATCAGGATAACATGTCCGATTTTTACAGTGAGATTGCTAAATTCTGAGATACAATAAAGAAAAATAGAAGGAGTGATTATATGCAATACCAAGGTACTTTGATTGCTGTATCAGATATGGAAAAATCAAAATATTTTTATGAGAAGGTCATGGAACAAAAATTTTAATGGATTTAGGAGTGCATGTGTCTTTTGAAAGAGGATTATCTCTACAATCCAATTATGAAGAACTAGTGGGGGAAGCCCTTAGGATTCAACCACGCCCGAATAACTTTCAGCTCTATTTTGAAGTAGAAGACTTGGAGCACTGGCAGGAAAAAATTAAAAAGATAGATGGTATTGAGTTTATTCATGAAGCCAAAGAATAACTGTGGGGTCAGCGTGTTATGCGATTTTATAATTACGATCAACATATAATTGAAGTTTCTGAAAGCATGGCTTGTGTCGCAAAACGATTTTTGGCACAGGGACTGAGTATAGAGGAAACTTCACAGAGAACAATGTTCCCGGTAGAATTTATTAAAGGACTTATATAATGATGTTCAATTAACCTATGTTAATAATACGAATTAATGCAGGACGTAGTTTTAGGTCAATGTATCCAAGAAAGGCATTTCAGTTCGAAAGTAAAACCTCTTTACACATTGTAATGGGGTAAACAATACACTATGTCATTGTAGGTAAGCAAATAGCCTGTCACGCGATTGTGACAGGCTATTGCTAAAAAGGGGAGGATAAGTATTTAACTTCTCTTTGGTAATCATAATTGGAGGGGGAGTCCAATTATGAAAGAGCATACGCATTTACATCCTTCTAACGGAACGCCTTTGTTCCAAATTAGGATATTACTATTATGATACACGATTTGAAGATTTATACATTAAATAAAAAATATTTCACCATGGAAATTTATTTTCTTTCATGTTATAATGTTCGCGATAAGCAAAGGACTAAGAAGAAACAACGAAATGAAAGTTTACTTTCAATTTCGTTGTCTCTTCTTAGTCCGAGCAACGAGAGCGAGTGAACGAAGTTCACGAGCCTTTGCCTATGCAAAGACTCATCAAACCCAAGCAAAATGGAACGAAGTTCACGAGCCCTTACCAAATATGAGGCTTGCTCATAAGAAAATGTACGAGGAAGGATGAACATAATGAGTTTATTACAAGAGTGGAGAGAATATGCTTATGGCAAAGATATGAATGGACGTGCCGGCCAGCTGTTCTGGGCTAACTATTTTAACATTGAGAAAGAAATCTATAAGAAGATACTTGTAGATGCGGATAAAATATGGGAAGGTACAGTCGCTTCCCTTGCTAAGGATTTTGATACGGAAATAAGTTATTTTGTTGGTTTTCTTGATGGCATTAACGATAGTCTGGTAACTCCGAATCCGATTGAAGAGATGGATCAGGATACAAAGGTCAGCATACAGATTGATAAAGAGAAATTATACTATAACATGGTTGATGCAAAAGCAGACTGGCTTTATGAGATGGAAGAATGGGACACGTTGCTGACTCCAGAGAGAAGAAAAGAATTATACCGTGAACAGAAAGCATCGGGCACTGTAGTTAAGGATAAGAAGATTGGAAGAAATGATCCCTGTCCTTGCGGTAGCGGTAAAAAATATAAAAAATGCTGCGGTGTTAACGCATAATATAAAATATGAAAAGGGGTTTTAGTATGAAAGCTAAAACCCCTAATTTTTATTCTATATTTTGTTTATAAAGTAAATACTTGATATATTTTCTTAGCTCAATGGAATTTTCTGTGGATAATTGCTGATATAAATCAAAGAATTCAACAATATCCTTATCTAAAACTTCGCCTCCTACTGGAAGGTAGGAATCAGTTACTCCTAACAAATAGTCACACGTTACATCAAAGTATTTAGCTAAGGCAATCAATTTTTCAAAAGAAGGCTCATTTCTTTCGGATTCATAATTGGAAATAGCAGTAGGCTTTAGGCCCAGAATAGATGCAAGCTCTCCTTGTGTCAGCCTGTTTTTCTGCCGAAGCTGCTTCAAACGCACATTAAAATTCATAAATTACCCTTTCCTATTACTTTAATTTCACAAAAGATATTATATATCTATAAAAATAAAAGTGTCAATAATAATAATATGGAGTTTTTTGTCTTTTTTATAAAGTCTCAAAATATGTTTGAAGGCCATAAGTTGAACCTGTATGATGGGATAAATGCCACATGATAAACAATCCAAATATTATTTGACAAAATATGAAAAGATAAATATGATTAATTTAGTCTGAAGATACCGAGCGAAGCGAGCGTGAATCCGCCGGAGGATGGCTAATTCTCACGCATCGTTATCATTACATGTGGTGTTGAGTAAGTCAGGTAAGGATTAGACATCCTAATCCGAATATCTGTTTATAGTGAGGGGTAAGAATGGATTGTATAAAATCTGGTCAGAAGGAGTTGGAATATCAATTATTACTTGATAATTCTCAAGAGATAATTTTATTTTTTGATTCTACCGGCAGAATTATAAATTATAATAAGAAAGCCAAAGAAGAACTTGGTTATGGAGATGATATACGGCAGCTTCAGATATCCCAAATTTTTAAAGACGCATTTCAATATAATAATAATGTTATCGTAACCAATTCAAAATTTCTAACTTCATTGGAAGAATCTATGGCGTATCGAAAGAACCAGACATGTTTTCCTGTTGATTTAAATGTAGGTATAAAAAATATATACCATAAATTCATAGGAATCTGTACCGCAGTTAACATCACGGATAAGAAGAAAGCTGACAAGGATATATATTATCTTAAGAAGGAATTGAACAGCAATAATCAGATAAGTGGGGAATTAGTAGCGAAAGTAGCACATGAATTACGAACCCCGTTGAATGGCATTATGGGCTTTATTGGCAATCTGATGGATACCGATTTAAAACCGGATCAAATCGATGCATTAAACATTATGAAAAAGTGTTCAGCTAATTTAAATCGTCTGGTCAATGAGCTTATGGACTTCGCAAAAATATCAAATAAAAAATTGTTTATTGAACCAATAGAATTCAAGTTTTATGATTTTATTCAACATATCCTAGACATAAATATTGGGCATATTAATGAGAAAGGTCTGAAATTTTTTCTTTATATCTCCGATGATTTACCGGAAAAGATGATAGGTGACGAGTTTAGATTGGGGCAGATACTAAATAATTTATTTTCCAATGCGATCAAGTTCACAACATTCGGACAAATCAATCTTGATATTGTGAAAGTGATTCAGACTGACCGTGATATTGAACTGCTTTTTATGATGACGGATACCGGAATTGGTATGGATGAGTTGGATAAAGATAAACTTTTTAAAAGTTTCTTTCAGATAGATAGTTTAATCGCCAGAAAATATGGCGGTACGGGGTTGGGTCTATCCATTTGCAAAAGTCTGGTTGAAATGATGAATGGTACAATTACATTTGACAGTGTGAAGAATAAGGGCAGTACATTTTCTTTTACGGTTCAGCTTGGGATACCGCGAGATTCGGAGACAATTTCCTTCATTGCAACAAAAAGAGATTATGACAATGCTAATGGAATTGATAAAGAAAAAAAACTGCAGGATATAATAGATAAAGCAATATTGAATATTGACTATAAAAATCAAAAAAATATTGCCATGAACAAGGACAATGCCTTTGGTATCGAGAAGAATACTACAAGAGAAATTAATGATATGCTAGAACAGCTTCTTATTTGTATTGAGATAGGAAATTGGGAAAAATCAGAGCAATTAGCATATAGGATAAAGAATTTGCATCTGAATACAAAGGATATGTTACGTTTATTAATGGCAATTAGAAGGGAAGACTATGATGTTTCTCTTTCTTTAATTAATACGATTAGGCAATATTTAAGTTAAGAAGGAACAATAGATTAATTACCTTTTTTCGTCTAATATTTTATTAACCGATGATGTGAAAATGAAACATATTAATTTGCTAGAGGACTCAATCGTATAATGCGGATGATAAATAATTTTAATTGTATTTATTATATCAAATAATTTTAAATTGATATTTTCGCTTATAGAACAGAATAATTTATCGTTATCATGAAATAATACTAATACTTACTAGACAGGGAAGGATTAGGGTATCGGACTATGAGAAATAAGCATGATAAGTTGATTGATAATAAATCTTCTGTAAAAAGAAGCGGTCATAAGGAAACAAGCAGACTATGGTTTGGACTGTTATTTGTCATAATCCTGATCGGTTTGGGACTATCGTTATATGTAGTAACAAGACCAAGTCCGGTTGCATATAAACCAGAAGTTAAGATGCCAGACAAACAGCTTGCAGCTGTTTCGCCAAAAGTTACACCGACGGATAAGCCGGTGAAAGAAGTAGCAGGAGATACTGCAATCAACGATGCTAAGGAAAAAACGGATGTTTCGAAAGCAATAAAAGGAATTTATATTTCTGCCGATGCTGCTGCTTCTAATAAAATGCAAGATTTAATTCACATGGCTGATTCAACCGAGATTAATGCCATGGTTATTGACGTGAAAAATGACAGTGGAAAGATATCCTATCAAATGAATAGTTCCCTAGCCAAGGAAATCGGTGCTACCACGAATACAATTCCGAATATGAAAGCATTGGTAAAGCAACTAAAGGAAAAAAACATATATTTGATTGCACGAATTGTAGCATTTAAAGATCCCTACCTAGCTAAAAAACGCAGTGATCTGGCCATTAAAAATAAAGATGGCTCCATCTATCTGGACAGTAACAAAGCTGGTTGGATTAATCCTTATAATAAGAAGGTTTGGGAGTATCTGGTGGATGTCGCCTCCCAGGCAGCTGCAACCGGATTCGATGAGGTTCAATTTGACTATATCCGCTTTTCAACGAGTAAAGCAATTGCAAAGGCTGATTTCGGAAAAGAAGCAGACAATAAAAGCAAGGAAGAAATTATAACGGAATTCACCAAATATGCTTATAATAAACTTAAGCCTCTGGGCGTTAACGTATCCGCCGATGTCTATGGAACAATTATTGCTAGTAGTATCGATGCCCAGCTGGTAGGGCAAAACTATATGGAAATGTCAAAATACTTGGATTATATTTGTCCTATGATTTATCCTTCTCATTTTAGTAAGGGTAATTTCGGAGTCAAATATCCTGACATGGAGCCGTTTACTGTGATTAGTAAAATATTAGCACTCTCAGCAAGCAAATTGAACAAGCTGCCTGAAAGTACACATCATGCTATAGTTAGACCATGGCTTCAGGATTTTACGGCAACTTGGATAGATCCCCATCTCATCTACGGAGGGGATGAACTAAGAGAAGAGATTGAGGGTGTTTATAGTGTCGGCTATGGAGAATGGCTTTTGTGGAATTCCGGTTGTAAATATTCAGAGGATGGATTGCTTAAGGAATAAAAGACCTGTCTTCCAGATATAAGAATAAAAAAGCACTTTCGATAATATATATCTAGTATAAATAATTAATTGCAAAAACGATATGGTTCGCAATTAACTAGCTAGTATAAATATTTGGAGGTGTCTGATGGATAAGGTAATCCAACAAAATTCAAAATTGTTTGCTCTATTGAAGGGATTATTATTTTCTTATATTATTACTGCATTTGTTCTGCTTCTACTTTCATTTATGATGTTGAATCTGGATTTGCCGGCTGGGGTAATCAGCGGAGGGATAATTTTATCCTATATAGTATCTGCATTCATCGGAGGTTTTTTTGTGGGCAAGAAGTTGGAACAAAAGAAATTTATATGGGGATTTGCAATGGGGGTTACTTATTTCATCATTTTACTGATGGTATCCCTGATACTAAATAAGGTATCTCCACTTCCAATCGGCAATTTCATTACGACCTTTATTATCTGCAGTGTAAGTGGGATGTTGGGTGGTATGCTAAGTTAATATTAAAATATATCATAGGATTGGGAATAACGCACATAATATTCCCAATCCTTTTTTTAATGACATGTTATCGTTCAGACGGTATGCATGGTATGCAATACGGGAATTCCCTATGTCTCTGAGGCATTCAGTTAGGTTTATCTGGTGAAATATATTGTAATTTAGTAATGAATTGATTATACTATTAATTATGACTAGTTTGTTACGAAAGAATTACTTATTGGAGGTAAAAGATGAAAGGAATTATTCTGGCGGGAGGACTTGGGACAAGATTATACCCGCTGACTTTAGCTTTGTCAAAGCAGATTCTGCCTGTTTACGATAAACCGATGATCTATTATCCAATGTCTGTATTAATGCTGGCAGGGATAAGAGAGATATTAATAATTTCAACACCGAGAGATATCATAGGATTTCAGGAGTTATTTGGTGACGGGAGCAGGCTTGGCCTTAGTATAGATTATAAAATTCAAGAGGAGCCGAAGGGACTGGCTCAGGCATTTATTATTGGTGAAGAATTTATCGGAAATGATCGGGTCGCTTTAGTTCTGGGAGATAATATCTTCTATGGCAGCGGTTTTCAAGGAGTATTAAGAAATGCAGTAGAGCATGAGAACGGTGCAACAATTTTCGGTTATTATGTAAAAGACCCGAAAGCATATGGAGTAGTAGCTTTTAAGGAAGACGGTACAGTGACATCAATCGAAGAGAAACCTCAGAATCCAAAGTCAAATTATGCAGTACCGGGCTTATACTTCTATGACAATGAGGTAATTAACATAGCAAAAAACATCAAGCCTTCTGCTAGAGGTGAACTTGAGATTACTGAAGTCAATAACCAATATCTGAAAAAGGGTGCCTTGAAGGTTGAGCTATTAGGTCGTGGAATGGCATGGCTGGATACCGGTAATCACGATGCACTATTAGAAGCAGCAAACTTTGTAGCTTCAATTCAGAAGAGACAGGGTCTATATATTGCCTGCCTTGAGGAAATAGCATATAAACAGAAGTTTATTAGCAGGGATCAATTGCTTGTTCTGGCCGATACCATGAAAACAACCGATTATGGACGCTATTTGTATGATGTGGCAGATGGTCTATAGAATCATGTATATTTAATCATAAGATAAGGATTGTATATTGGAGGATGGTGTGAAGAAGTAGCATCTTCATACGGGAAGAATTGCGAAGTTTACACAACGGTGCACTCTCCTTATTCTTCCGAGGTTTTGAGCTGCTGTGAAACAGCAGAATGGAGGATATTATGGGAAATTTCATTTATCATAAATGTGATATCGAAGGATTGTATATAATAGAACCAAGGGTATTTGGAGATGAACGCGGATATTTTATGGAGACTTATCATTATGAAGATTTCAAGGAAGCGGGTCTTTCCATGGTTTTTGTGCAGGATAACCAGTCATCCTCAAGAAAGGGAGTACTTCGAGGACTTCATTTTCAAAAGGAGCATCCGCAAGGAAAGTTAGTTCGTGTCCTGTCAGGGACGGTTTATGATGTGGCCGTGGATCTGAGAGAGAATTCGCCAACCTATGGTAATTATTATGGGGTAATACTTTCTGGAGAAAATAAGAAGATGTTTTATGTTCCAGAGGGCTTTGCACATGGATTTCTTGTAATGTCCGATACAGCGGAATTTACTTATAAATGCACCGATTTTTACCATCCCGAGGATGAGGGTGGAATTCAATGGGATGATCCTGAGATAGGGATTGACTGGCCGCTCGAGAAGGATATGCAGCCGATTATTTCTGAAAAGGATATGAAACATCCTGGTTTTCATGAGAATAGGGTATCATTTAATATATAGCGATTTGTTCAAATACAGAATTTCTAACGGCATAGGTACTCGGTCGTATATAAGGTGAATTATGAAACAAAATTTACTTTTATCGTTATGAAATGTTATAGCGGCATTAATAAGGATAAATATTGTGCTGATGCCTCAATTCATGTTATTTCGACATAGTGGAGCTATTTTAAAAATTATGATTTTTTATAAATTTATTGTAAGAAAAATCTACTTTGTAAATATTGTGTTGATGCACAAATTCACGGTGTTTTGATAGAATGGAGATTTTTATGAAACGTATTATGATAACTGGAGCTGGCGGTCAGCTTGGACTTGCACTTTATCGTCTATTAAAGGATAATAAGGATTATGAGCTTTACCGTACGGATGCTTTTGAAGATATGGAGCAGTCAATCGAAGCTCTTGATATAACCGATGAAAAACTGGTTGGTAATTATATTGACAGTATAAAGCCAGATATCATTATTAACTGTGCTGCCATGACTGCTGTTGATTTATGTGAAACAGAACAGGACAAGGCATATCGCATTAATGCGCTTGGTCCGAAATACATTTCTGCAGCTGCAGAAAAAAACGGTGCTAAGTTGATACATATATCTACCGATTATGTATTTGATGGACAAGCCTGTGAACCATATACAGAAGAGTCGGCCACGAATCCTATCAGTGCATATGGGAACACAAAACAGGCAGGAGATGAGTTCGCACGAGAAAATTGTAAGAAATTATTTATCCTTAGAACAGCCTGGGTATTCGGAGAAGGTAAGAACTTTGTAAAAACCATGCTGCGGCTTTCTGAAAACAATAAGACTATCAGAGTGGTATCAGATCAGTACGGATCACCGACCAGTGCATTGGAGCTTGCCCGTGTTATCCTCTTCCTTATGGAAACGGAAAGCTACGGTATTTATCATGCTACCTGCGAAGGATGCACCAGTTGGTATGAATTTGCCATCGCAATCTTTAAAGAAGCCGATAGAACAGTTGAGGTTGAAGCAATATCCACCGAAGAATTCAACTCACCAACTGCAAGGCCGATGTATTCCGTACTTGACAATAAGGCTCTGAGAGAGCGGCATAATTATTATATGAAGGACTGGAAAGACGCTCTTCATGAGTATATGTCTGAGTTAAACTTATAAAATTAATACCAATTAATTATTATAACAAACATAATAAATTGCATAGTATCTAAAATTAACCTTTAGACATGCGCTGTCAAAGAATAGGTTGAAAGGAAGAACATTTTTCAACCATTTAAAAGCACTTAGCGTGTTTTTGCTCAATATTTGTATGCCGCTACAGCGGCAGATGGGAGTTAATATGAAAACATATCTAGTAACTGGTGGAGCCGGTTTTATCGGATCTAATTTTATTCTCTATTTACTGAATAAATGCAAAAAAGACATTAAGATAATTAATCTGGATTCGCTTACCTATGCAGGCAATCTGGAAAACTTAAAAGAAGTAGAAAAGCTGGATAATTACGAGTTTCTTAAGATTGACATCTGTGATAAGGAAGCCATAATGAAGGTTTTTGAAACAAATAATATCGACAGGGTAATCCATTTTGCAGCAGAAAGCCATGTTGACCGCAGCATCCGTAATCCTGAGATTTTTGTCAACACTAATGTTCTCGGTACTTTGAATCTGATGAATGCTGCAAAGCTTGCTTGGGAGACTCCGGAGGGCTATCTACCGGATAAAAAGTATGTTCAGGTATCCACGGATGAAGTCTATGGTTCATTAGAAAGTGACGAAGGCTTCTTCTATGAAACAACGCCGTTAAATCCCCACAGCCCTTATTCTGCAAGTAAGGCTTCGGCGGATTTTCTGGTAAAAGCCTATATTGATACCTTCCATTTCCCCGCAAATATCACAAGATGCAGCAACAATTACGGACCATATCAATTCCCGGAGAAGTTAATTCCGCTTATGATTAACAATGCCTTGTCCGGTAAGAAGCTTCCGGTATATGGTACCGGTAAGAATGTCAGGGACTGGTTGTATGTTGAGGATCATGCAAAGGCAATTGATCTGGTAGCGGAGAAGGGCAGAACAGGTGAGGTCTATAATGTCGGAGGCCATAACGAGAAGAGAAACATTGAGATTGTAACAACAATAATTGATACTTTGTTGGAGATTCTTCCTGAGAATGATAGTAGAAGGGATCAAATCAACAATGATTTGATTACTTATGTTGAAGACCGGAAGGGACATGATTTCCGTTATGCGATAGCTCCTGATAAAATCAAGTCTGAGCTTGGATGGGAGCCGGAAACTCCGTTCAGTAAAGGTATTAAATTAACAATCGAATGGTATCTGAAGCACATGGACTGGATGGAACATATCACCAAAGGTGATTATCAGAAATATTACAGCGATATGTATCAGGTATAAGATACTGGTATGATTAGAAATAGGTTATGGACATCAGCTTATTTGATATGAAAGAAAGGTTTGGTATTTAAATGAGATATGAGGAATTTACAATAGAAGGCCGCAATGCGGTTATGGAGGCTTTCCGTGCAGGCAAGACGATAGACCGTTTATTTGTATTGGATGGCTGTCAGGATGGACCTGTGAAATCCATCGTAAGAGAAGCGAAGAAGACGGATTGTATCATAACCTTTGTAAAGAAGGAACGTCTGGATCAGTTATCCGAGACAGGAAAACATCAGGGGGTTATGGCATATGCAGCTGCATATGAATATGCCGAGGTGGAGGATATCCTAAAAGCAGCCGAGGAAAAAGGCGAGCCGCCGTTTATTATATTACTTGATAATATTGAAGATCCTCATAATCTGGGCGCAATCATAAGGACAGCACACCAGGCAGGAGCACATGGAGTAATCATTCCAAAGAGGCGTGCTGTAGGCCTTACTGCTACCGTAGCTAAGTCTTCAGCAGGGGCAATCAATTACCTGCCGGTGGCCAAGGTTACGAACCTGTCCGTTACGATTGAAGAACTTAAGGAAAAAGGTTTGTGGTTTGCCTGTGCCGATATGGATGGAGAACTGATGTACAAGCTGAATCTGAAAGGGCCGATTGGACTTGTAATCGGAAGTGAAGGCGAGGGTGTCGGCAGATTAGTTAAAGAGAAATGTGATTTTGTAGCAAAGATACCGATGTACGGTAAGGTTGACTCACTCAATGCATCTGTAGCGATGGGCATATTGGCATATGAGATTGTTAGACAAAGACTGAGTTAATAGCATAAGAAAATGGCGATTAAAGGTAAGAGGGTAGATTTTCTTAAAAACTAAAAACAAGGAAAAGCCTAATGAAAAGCAAGGAGGATAATCCTTCGATAAGATGAGAAGGTAAATCCATCAAAAGAAAAGGGAGAAAAATCCCACCAAAAGATGAGGAGGAAAATCCTCTAAAAAGATAGGAGGAAAATCCTCCAAAAAGATAGGAGGATTGAAAATTTTGAGTACTGCCGTGAAATATGAAATGTTACCCGATGAAGAAATTGTAAGCAGAATTCAAAACGGAGATCAGCCTGCGATTGATTATCTTCTTGAAAAATATAAGCATCTGGTACGTAATAAAGCGAAGGCTCTATATCTGATTGGTGGTGATAAGGACGATTTAATTCAGGAGGGAATGATCGGCCTTTATAAGGCGATCCGTGATTATCAGTTCAACAAGGATAATTCCTTCTTTAGTTTTGCGGATTTATGCATCTCTCGTCAGATCTATAGTGCAATTAAGGCTTCCAATCGGAAGAAAAATATACCCTTGAATAACTATATATCCCTGGATACTCCTGCTTACGGGGAAAACAATGACGTCGACGAAAAAGAAACTCTAGTTGACATAATACATCAAAAATATGTATCAAATCCTGAGGAATTAGTTATTGACAAAGAGAATACCAGTATGATAGAATATGAACTTGTAAGGCGTCTGAGTGACCTTGAAAAACGAGTTTTAGATTTATATATGCAGGATTTGAAATATGTGCAGATAGCAGAGGTACTTGGTAAAGAACCAAAGACAATCGATAATGCACTCACAAGAATAAAGAAAAAACTTAATCAGGTTCTTAAAGAAATTTAGTACATCTGCTGCCATGGCTCAGTCGGTAGAGCGTCACCTTGGTAAGGTGGAGGTCACGGGTTCGATTCCCGTTGGCAGCTTAGAAGAAAACCTAGAGCAATCAAGGCTTTTGGGGAGATATGGAGAAATGAAATGGCACTCGTGAGAGTGCTTTTTTAATGCTTTGGTGACTATTTGGTGACTGTTAAAGAAAAAAATAAAAAGGATACAATTTTCTGTACCCTTTTTAAAAATTCTTATGCTTTTTTCTTCAATAGATTGCCCAATGTATCAGCTGCCTTTTCGTCTAGTTCCTTAAGGCTATGAGCATATATATTCATTGTGGTACTTGTCTGGGCATGTCCAAGCCTTGCCGATACTGTTCGAATATCTACATTCTCAGATATCAGTAACGTAGCCGAGGTATGTCTAAGACCATGAAAAGGAATATCCGGGAGTTTGTCTTTCTCATCGGGAACGGTTGCATTGTATTTAGCAACGATATCCTTAAATGTATGATACGGTGTCGCAACATTCATCTGCCGGCCATTCCACTGAATAAATAAATAATTCTCACCTTGCCACTGATCGCCAAGGGAGAGGCGAAGTTCTTGCTGCTCCTTCTTATATCTCTTAATCAGTTCCATTACAGTTCCGGGCAGTTTTATTACACGAATAGAACTTTTATTCTTAGGTGCTTTAATGTACGTTTCTTTGCCGGTGTATCCGGTTGATTTAGAAATACTTATCGAATTGTTATCAAAGTCTGTATCATCCCAGGTTAATGCAAGCAATTCTCCCCGGCGAAGCCCTCCGAACAAAGCTATATTAAATAATACTTTAAATTGAGTTGGGATACCACGGGATTCCGTATATGCTTCTACATGATATTTCTTTCCTGTGTCGTCAATTCTATCATGAGCCTTATAAGTAGTCATGTATTCCATATCAAGTGCCCGTAGGAAGATTTCAGCTTGTTCCAGAGTTAAGTGTTTTACATTATCGGTTAAATCCTTATTCTTTGGTGGGGATACCCGATCGCAGGGGTTGGATTCAAGCACTTGCCATTGAACTGCAGTCGATAATATACTACTTATAATTACATGGCATTTCTTTATTGTGGATGGACTATAACCGCCTTTTTTACCATCTTTTCTTACTCCGTCTTCCAATAGGTTATTATAAAAGCTCTGCAAGTGCATGGGCTGTATTTTGGATAATTTAAGGTGCCCTAATGCCGGAAGAATCTTTTGATTTAAAGTTGTAGTATAAAATGCTAGAGATGTTTTCTCTAATTGTTCAGCAGCATAATCTTTAAGCCAAGTTTCAGTAAAGTCCTTAAGAGTAATCTTCTCGCCCTTCATGAATTTTCCATTCTTAACCTTTTCCTCAAAGTCAAAGACAAACTTTTCAAGAGCCTTTTGCTGCTGCTTCGTTGTCAGAGTCGGATCCGGAATATAAGTAGTAGTTTCTCTGATTTTCTTGCCATTAATATCATACCCGTTGCTTACTGATATTCTGTAACCATTGCCTCTTTTTTGAATATTAGCCATTGTATCAAACATCCTTTCGTATTGTGTAAATTGAGCCTGTGTGATACAATAATCGCGTGGTATGTATTGTATCGTTAAAGCCGTCTTGGGTGGTGCCAGGGCGGTTTTTACTATGTTACCAGTAATAATAACTACTTCTTTTCCTTGGAATAATTTCAGACCCATATAGTCTTCGACCTAATATTTTATCGGGTTTATCGATTGTTGGATCATACCAATCAGCTTTTTCCTTCGCCCATTCTATCCATTCAGCCTTTTCGTGATGGTGATCTTTTTGTTCAATGCACCAAATATAATCGCGAATTTTGGTGGCTATTTCGAAATCATTAGACTCTTTAATTAATAAAATCAATTTATCAATATCATTGTTATATTCTTCCTTTAGTAATTCACATCGTCTTTCTCTTTCGATTCGTTCCTTTTCGGTGGCTTCACGTTCTAAGCGTTCATTGCGTAATATTTCAGATTGTTGAATTAATTGACTTATCAAATCTGGTATACGGTTTTCTAATTTGATTTTATCAGTATCTCTAATACAGGAATGCTTCATTGTATTAAAAGAAAGTACACCATTATATTGGCGATCATACATTGGTATATACGGTTTTCTAACACCCCATTCATGTTTCATCTTGGCTTTATTATAGTTATCAAGTTCCGCTTTTTCTTCAGGTGTAATATCATGTTTAATTTTGCTTTGGCATTCAACCAATGAAAAAGAAACAACTTCACCACGTATACAAAATGATAAATCTTCATGGAGCGAATAACCTAATTGTTTGATACCGTAAACTAGGCCATTAAATATTTTATGGGCTCTTGCATGTTCTTTTTCAGATATGGCATAGTTTAATATGTTTTTGTTGGAATTATAATTTAAGACCTCTTTATTTAATGCTTTATCAGGATCCATTTTGAATAATAAGGTTACCTTTTGAAAGTTCTCTCTTTCTGATGGAGTTAGGAAAGATAATGGTTCTATAATCGTTTGAACAACAATATTTTTTGGAGCATTGGGATCAATACCGGTTTTAGTTGTTTCACCGTCATAATCTAACGGAAGAGGGGGTCTTTTAACGGGCTTTCCATGTCTTAATTTTGTCCAATAACCGTTCGAAGGAGTAGGAATTTTCATTGATCTACAAATCTTTCGTATAGCGACATCAGAAACGCCATATGACTTTGCTACTTGCGTTACAGGAGCATTCCAAACCTCTTCATATAACTTTTCACGTTCATATACATTAACCCCGCCTTTATTCATAATTGCCAAATCTCCTTATTTAGAGGTGCATAATTCTGTACCACTATGGTTGTGATGTACCTGTATATTAATTAATCATTAATATATTTCAATACAACATTAGATAACTCAGATTTAAAATTATATAAATCATCTATTGAGTCTATATAGGTACGAACGAAATCCTTTTTCTCGTCAGGTATCATTATTTGTTTTTTCTTCCCGTCTAATATTATTCTACAAATAGTTTTTCTTACGCTACCCTTATATAAAACTGAGAAGTAACGCTCATTGTCTTTATAAGTAATATCACTCGCTTGACAGATTCCAACAAGAATTCCCTTTATGATATAAAAACTTTCTATCTCCATATCAGTTGTATGTATTTTGTTTTCTTCTGTATTCAATTCTTGATCAACTGGATCCTCGATTACGGCGGCGACTTCTTCTTCAGTCTTTAGAGCAGTTGAAATTTTTTCATTCATCAATTCGCTGATATAATCATTTAATGCTTTCTTTACGATATTTCTGAATTTATCTATAATATTTTGCGTTTTGACACCTTCATAAACCCCGCTTAATATGTATTTTACAAAATCATCAGTTGGTTCTTTTAATTGATCAGAAAAGAGGCTTTTTATAGCTTTTGAATACTTGAGCTCGGATGCAGTACTGAATATATTATCCACGTCAAAGGCTGATTTACTGAATTTTTTTAACTCTGATACAATGTTTGGCTTAATATTCAACATATCAAATTCAAGAAAAGGTGTCATATCCATTTTATTTGATTCATCAAGATCAGTATAAAACTTATAAACAATACCATTTGTCAATATTCCAAATTTAGCAGATGAGGTTCCAAAATATCTGAACAATTGAGAGCTATGTTTATCAAGTCCTTCTCCACACCATTTACATTCGATAAGAATCGCAGGAGAACCATCTTTTATAATAGCATAGTCAACTTTTTCCCCTTTTTTAATTCCTACGTCTGCAGTATATTCAGGAGTGAATTCATCGGGGTTAAATACATCATAACCAAGCAATTGAAAGAATGGAATAATAAGAGACATTTTGGTTGCTTCTTCAGTGGTTATTTGATCCTTTAACTTCGCTACTCTGGTTGAAAATACTTTTAATTCATCAATAAAATCCATACTAATACCCCTTTTCTTAAATTAATTATAATGAACTCTTTTGAGATTCATTTATGTAATTATTTGTCTCATAAATTAGTATGGTATATTTGTACTATTATGTCAATATTTAGAACTTAATTAAATGGTAATTCTTCATCTAAACCATCGGGTATATTCATATAGCGATCCATTTTATTGTTTAATTCATCCTCTGCTTCTTGTTCTTTTCTTTCTACTTCCCATTCTTCTAATACACCATCATTAAGAAAAGTGGTTTTACCACCACAATACGGGCAGTATCTAGCATTCGATGGCACCGGCTTTCCGCATGGGCGCCCATCGTCAGAAGGATAATTGTCCCATCCTCTGTCATCGCATTTGTTTACGAGTGGCTTGCCGCAGATTTGACAAAAATCACCTGCAATATTTGTTTCTTCATTATCGCAATTCAGACATATTTTAACCTTATTAATATCTTCATGAGTATCATATTTTTTATAAATCATGGTTCCATTCCCCCATTTTAATTCCTCTTTACCACATATCGGACAAAAAGATATGTTCTTTTTTGTTATAATTGAACTGCCACAATTATTACAAAATTTTTTAAAACAATCTTTAGCAAATATTTTCCTAACCATACTATCGTACAGAGCCTTTGGGTTTTTAGATCGCCAAATTAAGAATTCTTTGTAACGAATTTTTGCGGCTTTGTTCGAGATTTTGCAAATATTTCTTAATTGTGACGGACTTGTCGGGTTAGCATAGTGTAAAACAGAGTAAGGTACAAGTATATATGAAGCAAAATAATCAGCTTCATCCTCAAGTGCATTATACTCATTTTTGCTCAATGAATTACGGAAAATCTTTGTTTTCTTACTCCTTTTATGATGCCCAAGCATAACATGTCCTAATTCATGGGCTATATTCCAGCGGTATCTGTTTGTACCCATTATTTCTTGATCTAAATCATTATAAAATATAAGGTATTTATCTTTTTTTGCATCATATATAGTAAAGGCGTCTTCTGTTTCAGCTTGTTCTAGCATTTCACTATAAGACAAATTATACTTTTGCATCTGTTTACTGTATGGTATTAGTCTCACTCCGGGTTGATGCCTACATATATATTTTATATTAACAGGAAATTCAACTCTATCACATGTATTTAGTGTAAACAGCACCATACCCTTAATCTTACTTCTTAATGACTTATTCATCTAAATCATCTTCTTCGTAGTCATCATCAAAATATTCTTGGAAGGATGCTTTAAGAATATTCAACATCTTTTTCTGATCTTTAGGAGTCATTTTATTTCTGGCGCGTTCGATTTTTCGTAAATCGTCATCGGATTCAGATTCTCTTCCTAGTAGGTAATCCACTGAAACATCTAAATAATCTGCTACTATCTGCAATTTTTCGGCAGTAGGTGAAGCTGTGTCCCATCTAACTATTGTCCCATTTCCAAAGCCTAGCTCTGCTTCGAGCTTTGGCAAGCTCAACCCCCTAAGCTTTGCAAGCTCTCGAATACGATCTCGTAATGTCATAATATACCTCCATAAATTTGCATGAATAAAATCATAAATAAATCCTTGACAACTAGCTTATAATCATGTAGTATGAAGTTACAACATGATTATAAGCTATTAAATAATTAGAATCCAGTATTATTTTAAAAAATTACATGAAAATAAGCTATTAAATACCAGCAATATTATAATAGATTATTTTCTAGTGATTGTCAATATAATTATGTTAAAAACTTGAAAATAATAGGAGGTGATTCATGTGATTTATCAAAAGGTTAAGCGTTTATGTGACGAAAAAAACATTAAAGTGTCGAAACTTGAAAAAATTCTGGAATTTGGTAATGGTACTATTCATAAATGGGAAAAGGCAAGCCCTTCGGCAGATAAAATTAAAGTCGTTGCAGATTATTTCAATGTAACTACTGACTGGCTACTTTCTGATGATTTGGATATTCCAGATCAGGACACATTAGAATTAACGAAAGAATTTACTTTCCTCAGCCCAACCCAAAAAGGGTTAGTAAAATGCTATATCTCAATTATTAAAAGTGGACAAACAGTCTAAGAAAGGATGATCGAATGAACGATTTAAAGTTAATTGAAAATGAATTGGTTCCAGTATATGTGACGGATACTGGAGAAAAGGTTGTGTACGGAACGGAGTTATTCCAAGCTTTACAAAGTAGGAGGCAATATACTGACTGGGTTAAGGACCGCCTTAAAGAGTGTGATGCTGTTGAGAATGTTGATTATGAGAGTTTTTCACAAAAAAGTGAAAAACCTCAAGGAGGGCGCCCCATCACAGAATATATAATTAAGCTTGATATCGCCAAAGAAATGGCAATGCTGGAGCGTAATGCAATTGGCAAACAGACCAGAAGGTATTTTATCCAAGTAGAAAAGAAGTACGACACTATAAATTCTGTTTCAATCGATAGTTTAGAAACACTTAAAATTAAAGCTCAGCAGGACAGGGCAAAGGCAATGTTATTGAATGCACAGAATCGGACGCTTAAAACATTGATGTCCACTATAAAGGATAAGAAACTGTCACCGATAGCTGCGGAGGTATTTGGACTTAAGAGCATTGAAGATGTAACTGGTATTGATATGGGGAATTATCTCCCGCAAGTGGAAAAGACGTATTCAGCTACAGAAGTAGGTAAAATGCTTGGAATCAGCTCAAATAAGGTGGGAAGTATCGCTAACAAAATAACCTCAAGACTGCTGAATACGGAATTACTGTAATGGATAAATCTCCATACAGCCCTAAGGAAGTCCCGTCATTTCGGTATAACGAAAAGGGAGTTGCCAAGGTTAAGGAGCTACTATAGGCATAATAGGACATGGCTATTAGGAAGCACAAAGTCAATATCATTGACTTTGTAGGAGCCAAGTCACTTATAGTGACTTACCTATAAATTACGCAGACCGTAAAATTTACCGTTCGCCTTATATGGCGAGTAAACAAAATAATAGGAGGACTTTATATGGAACTGAATAGTAATTTAATATTACCAGAGAATGAATCGGTTACTTATAAATGGTTGCTAGACAACAGGGATGCTGTTGTATCAGAGCTTAAAGATTATTATGAGGGCACATTGGATATCTGCGGTCCGGATGATGATATAAACACTATACCGGCAAAAGAACTATATGAAAAGGCATGTGATAATATTTTTTCTTGCAAGGATGAAATTGTAACATTCTTTTATGAAAAACAGTATTGGGATAAGTACATAGCAGATGGCATTAACGCCAAAAAACTCAACTACAAATCATCAAATATAAAAGATGCAAGGGTCAAAGCTTTTGCTAATGCTTATCTAGGCCTTCTACTTAAGCATGACGGCTACATACCTTACGAAGATAAGGACGAACTTAAGAAATTTATTTTTCTGGTGGTTAATTATGTATCGCGAGATCGATTAATCAGTGAAATAAAGAACTCTGAAGAAGAAACAATATTTAGGGAATTTTATTTGATGAGCGAATTTATGGATGCTATTGGAAGCCTTACCCCTATAGAATTGACGCAAATATTTCCAATTGATAAAACGTATGACGGAAAGAAATTTCAATGTAAGGATTATTTTTACTCGATGGATGTTATTAAAAAACATGGACCAGATAAGGTGATCGGAAAAGGTAATGCTTTCAATTTCTTGTGGGACTATGAGAATATGCGCGTAAGACTTTTCCTTGTGGAGTATATGTCTGCAATGAGTAACCTTTATAAATTGCAAAGTGGCAAGGGAATAATGGAAGAATTTCTTGAAGAGAACGGTGTCGATACCTATTCTTATGACTCTGTAGACGGATATTTAATTAATAACCGTACTGGGCAGATTACAAAGACATATAAGCCTAAGAAGCGCGTTCCAAAGCAATTTAAGAGGGTAAAATAGGAGGTGATTTTATGTCAGAAGTAGCCAGAATGAGAACAGCACACCAGGCAGCAGAATACTTTAAACAGCAGGATCCGGAAACAAGCTTCACTGAGTATCATATTAATCGTTTAATTAAATCCGGAGCTATACCGGTATTTAGGTCTGGACGTAGAAGACTTATTAATTTGGACAAGCTGATTGCTTACCTTAGCAGCGATACTGAACCGGATCCTTGCGTTTATTACGGCAAAATTAGAAAGGTAAATGAAACATGAAAAAAGCTATTGAATAAGTTTGCCGCTTATCAATAGCAAGTAACCCGAACACCCATCATAGCCGGAGTTATTATCTATAGTATACCATAAGATAATCTCCGGTACAAGAAAAAAGGAGAATATTATGATAAAAAAGATTATTGATATGGATAGTTGCAATTTTGATACACTTAGGAAATCTGAGAAGGCTTTATTAATATTGAGTGACCTGTCTACCTCTTATAGTTTCATGGGAGAAAAACCAACAAAGAAGGAGGCTGATAAGTTATCTTGTGAAGCGGAAAGAATTTTGGAATACATAAATATAGCTACTGACTACGTTTTTGAAATAAAAAAAGACTTAAAGCTGGCTCGTGAAAATATAAATGGTTTATTTGATAAAGTAAAGAAGATAGACGATCCATCAAATACAAACGATCAGACCGGAACCTCCGAAGAGCAGAATGATACTATTCTTAATAATATTAGCGCGAATGTTTCTGTTAATGAAAATAAAGATTTTATGCAATACGTGTATAAAAGAATTGATAAGACACTGGAAGGGAATGCCGAGTACATGGAGCTGCAAAGCAAATATGTTAAAGCACTTCATGATAATAATATTACTGAATACGAAAATCTGTCATGTAAATTAGACGCCAAGGCGCAGGAATTGTGTTATATAAAAGGTTTTATTGATGGTATGAATATGACATCAGGCAATCTTAAATTATTAATATAGTTACTGTGATTAATTATTCAGTACCTACATAGGGGTGAGCAGCATTGTATTGTGTAATTCAAGAAATTAAACTTAAAAAATCTAATAAACATGGACATTCAAAAGAACTAATATCTGAGTTTGTAAAAATGTCTTTCCAAGGGCAAGACCACAGCTACTATTGGCACCATTACAGTGAAGATTGTTTTGAAAGACCCATAAAGAAAGCCTACAAAATTAGTATTCATCAAAGTTATAGGGAAAATGGCAAAATTAAAAAGAAGCAGTATCCGCTCTGTACAGTGAATTATTACGATATCGCGGATGGATGGTTTAATCTATATGACTATTGCAGTAAAAAGATTGAGACTTTAGCAGAAGATATTGGATCGGATGAAAGCGATATATATGACCTGATTCAGAGTAAGCTTGATTTATTAATCAATCGGATACTGGCAGAACATCAGAAAACAGAAGAATATATAACCCATAAAGAACATGAGCGCATTACTACCTTGTACGCGTCTAACAAGGCTAAATTCAATGAAAAATATGATTACCAAGGAAGTAGTACTAAATATGACGAGATATATGATGTATTCGGAAACCTCATGAATAAGGATAAACTTACTGAGGTTGAAGCTGATTTTAAATCCAGGCAGGAATATGAGGAAAAAAGCCGTAGTTATCAGAAAGATTTTTATAGTAACTACAGTAAATTCTTTTCTGGTGGTGATGGTAGTTACTTCAATGATATTCATAGTAACCACAATACAGAGGATAAAGAAACACTGAAACAGTTCTACCGGGTATTATGCAAAAAGTTCCATCCTGATTCAAACCCGGATAAAGATACATCAAAGCAAATGCAGCTATTAAATCAACTTAAAACTGAATGGGATATTTAATGGGAGGTAATTTTTATGGCAGATATTAAATATAAACAGCGTTTCTTTTATGCAAAGCTTCCGCTTGCCAATATTGATAAGGCAAAACAATATATAGCGGATCGGTTCGGGTTTGACTGTGAATGCATCAATGTATCAAGAAGCTATAATGGTAAGACATGCTATCCGCTGTTTATGGATGGACAGAATAATTATATTGTATTTACCGTTAATGGCGCTGTTTTCCAATGCATAGATGGAGAGCTTAAACTAATTGAAGGGAGAGGGTGAGATAATTGGTAAGCCCTCAGACGGAGAATGGCTATACAAGAATAGCGAATGAAATATTAGATCAATTATTTAAAGTAAAGCTTAACGGAACTCAATTCCGTATAATCCTTGTGGTTTGGAGATATACATACGGTTTTTCAAGAAAGCAGCATGAATTATCAGAGGGCTTTATTGCAAAGGCAGCCTGCATTAATCGCAAGCAGATTTCAAGAGAACTTAAAGAATTAATTGATTTTAATATAATAGTTGTGATTAAAGAAGCTACTCATACTTCATCAAGAATAATTGCATTCAATAAAAATTATGATAGGTGGGTACTAAAAAGCATACAGGGTACTAACAAGATAACAGATAACCAATTAGAGGATAGGGGTGGGAGCGAATTAGTAGATTTAACAGGGAGCTTTTTAGACCCCCAAGATAATAAATATTTAAAACAATATATAAATATAGATCATCTGACCGAGGAAACTGGCACAAATCTCTTTAATACCTTTTGGACTGCTTATCCACGTAAGGTAGCTAAGACAACAGCGCAGAAGGCATTTAATAAATTAAAGGTTGATGATGGATTATTGACCAGTATATTGATTGCATTAGAAAAACAAAAGCAAAGTAAGCAATGGCAGGACAAGCAGTTCATTCCTCACCCTGCGACATGGCTTAATCAAAGACGCTGGGAAGATGAGACTGACGAAACCGGAGAATCCAAAGAAACAGCGCTTATAAGAACTGCTGCCGGGACTTTTAAATTTTAAAGAAGGTGGGATATGCCAGACAAGCATTCATTTTTTCTAAGCATCAATAAAGATACCATTTTTGATAACGATTTCTTCAAAAAGATTTATGGCTATTCTGTTTGTGATGATACATTCTTAAAAGAGGTTGCGACAAAGCTAATTAGTATTAATCGTGAGGAGGGAATACAAGCCTACAATGAATGGTATTCTTCATGGAGAGATAAGAATAATCAAGAAATAAAAAAAGTGGCAGGGTGGTACCACAGAGAATTTGATACGCAGTTTGAATTATTGATGAAGGCTGAAAAGGAAAGGGCAATAAAAGAATGCAAGAAGAGGAAAACAGAATTACTCCAGAAGAAGAAAATGCTGCTATTGATGAGGAAATCAACGCAATCGACCAAGAGCTAGAAAGACTTAATAGTAATCAAATATCTCCTAATGAAAAGATGAAGAAAAAGCCAGAAAAGCAGGATGGTTTAATGCAAGCGTTAGGGTTACATAGAGACAAGACTGGCATTAATAATAACCCTATATTTCTTAAGCCTTCTCAAATAAAAAACTCAAAGCGTGATTTAAGTAAGGTAATTAAAAGCGGAGTGGATGCTATGGATAAAATTCTTATTGGTTTTAACCCTGGAGAATTAAGTATCTGGTCAGGTAGTAACGGATCCGGTAAGTCAAGCATTCTTTCTCAGATAGCTATTGAGGGAGTAAATCAGAATTTCAATATAGCTTTATTTTCGGGTGAATTGCAGTCAGATAGAGTGTTAAGTTGGTTGCAGTTACAGGCAGCAGGGAAAAAGCATACAAAAGCGACACAATATGAAAATTATTACACTATACCGGATAAAATCAAACAGAAAATAAATAAATGGCTAGATGATAAATTATATATTTATAATAACGATTATGGTACCAAGGTTGACGGCGTTTTATTTGCAATTAAAGAGAATATAGAAAAAAATAATATAAACATGGTTATCATTGATAATATGATGAGTTTAGACCTTGCCGGAGTAAGTGGTGAAAAATATGAAAAGCAGACAAGCCTTGTATTAGCTTTATGTGAATTGGCAAAGCAGAAAAAAGTACATATTCATTTTGTAGCCCATCCAAGAAAATCATTAGGGTTTTTAAGAAAAAATGATATATCCGGAACTGCTGATATAACAAATGCTGCAGATAATGTTTTTATAGTTCACCGGGTGAATACTGATTTTAAACAATCTACAAAACGGGATATGGGTTGGAAAGAAGATAATCCTATATATCTATGTAATTTTTCAAATGTAATTGAGATTTGCAAAAACAGAGACTTGGGTATTGCAGATGAATTTGTCGGACTGCACTTTGAAAAAGAAAGTAAGCGGTTTTTGAATAATCCTAATGAATCAAAAAACTACAAATGGGAAACTGATAAAAACGGCTTTGTAAAGGTGAATGTGGAAGAAGATACTCCATTTGGAAGAGTAGGTGAATAAATATAATGGCAGCAGTAACCAATAAAGAGATACCTGACGAGTTTAACTTATTTGGAGAAATATTTACGATGTATAAAAAGTTCTATCATCCAGAAGAAAGTAATGAATACTGGACTTCTCTGGTTGAAAATACTCGTGATATCAGTAGCAGATATAATACAAAACTTGCGTCGGATTTATGTCTTATTATAGTTGATGAATTAGAAAGAAAATGGAGGGAAAGATAATAAATTTTACACAGATGTAGGAGTGACAGGCTAATCTTATAAAGTTATTGGAAAATTGAGTACTCTGGTGTTACGCAAACACCTAATTTTTAGTCGTGGAATTAATATTATGTCAAATCTCTCATTTATTCGTTTTTCATATTGACAGAAGAGCCGTCGCCCTACTGCTTCTTCTCACTCTCATTAATTTGGCGCTCTCGGCGCTCCAATAAATAAAAATTACTTCCTGGCATCTTCGTTATATTCAAGTTCGATGCGACCATATCCGGTCCAACATTTAAACTTAGATGGTTTGCTCTTTTTAATAATTAACAATTGAACAGTTGATGTAATACTAAAAATAAGCAAACATGCCACGCCAATTATAGCTATGAGAACAGTGCTTGTCATCTATGCCTCCTTTCGACTAAAGAATTGTTTCACGAAACTAGACATAGGACAGCGACTTTCATGTAATACCATAAAAATATTGCACCTTATCTTTCTGCACTTCTGGTACTGTGAAAAGGTTGACGAGTTACAATGTGGAGTACTCGCACAAATCAATATTAACATAATATGACAAAATGTATAGACGGAACATTAGTTTTGGGACTTTTAATATTAATTTGATTTATCAAGAGGGAGATAGAGCCTTATGGAGAGATTAACAGGAATAAGCAAAATCACAGGAATGGCAATGCCAAAGAAAATGATGGAATCCTGTGGTGAGGATGGATGCCGAGATGTTTGTAATGAATATTGCGATAATGGGTGCAAAGAGTGTCCAGTGCAAGAATGTATGACTATGCTTTCTACTTATGAGGATACCGGATTAACACAGGAAGAAATCAGAGATACAGTCAAGCTATTGGAAGAAGTAACAGCCAAATATGAAACATCGGTAAAGATGCACTCAATCACTACTAAGAAGTTGAATGAGTATAAGGATGCAGAGGAACAAGGATTATTGATTAAGGCAAATAACGGTAACTGTGATAACTGCAAATGTTTAGCTGACCTCGGAGATTGTGTAATATTCGGATATGGTAAAGATACTATAGAAATGTGCAAACAGGCTTGTTCTTCATTGAAAGGAAGTGTATCAGAATGAACAGTCCGGCAATCGGAAACCTAAATCAAGATGCAATAGACTACAGAGTTTATTTATTTGATAAAGCACTAACTGATCTTGAGTTGATACCAGGTATGGAGGTATTATCTTACGAAGAGTTTGTTTCGAAAAGGGAAGAAGCAAAGACAGACGAATTAGCAGAAAAGCTCTCGGATATACTTGCCAATGAAGCAGAGAGGATAAAGGAGGCGAAGCCTATTGACTAAAGAAAGTTTGAGTGAGTACTTAAGACTTAAGGAAGAAGTAAAATTACTTGAAAATAAAATAAAAGAATTAAACCAAAGGGAAGCATGCTACAGCAATGATGTAGTTAGAGGTTCGAGCAAACACTTCCCTTACACAGAACACCCGGTTAAAATATACGGTTATGATAGCGATTATGAAGATAAGATAATTAAATCTATCCAAAGAAAGCAGATTAGGCTAAAGAGCCTAAAGCTCATGTGTGAGGAAGAGGCAGAAAGAGTATTCGAGTTTATTAATTCTCAAAAGGACAGTAGAACCAGACAAGTACTTACATATGCTTACATTGATGGCAAACCCCAGAAAGATGTAGCAAAGATTATGCATATAGATCAATCACTGGTGTCTTTGATAATATCCAGAGCATTAAAGTAAAGTTTCATACAATTCATAAAACAAAGTGCTATAATAATAGCATGGATAAATGTCATAGAACAGATATCACAGTGATAAAGAGACATAATCCTCCTTTATCATATACGGCTGCCGGGTGTCAAAGCTCGGCGGCTGATTTTCCTCACTCCCCCTGAAGGATACTTCCATTGTGTAAAGGCATCTGAGGCTTGAGCTTCGTTGGGTGCCTTTTTATTAACAACTAAAGATTTAATAATCTTGAGGTATTGACAAAATGTATAAAAATGTTAATATATGTATAATATAACCGGATTATTAAATTAAGGAGGATATTTAAATGAGAAAAAAAAGTATAGTAAGCATGATATTAGCAATTTGTCTTATTTTTTCATATTCAACCCAAGCTTTTGCCTTTTCAGGAGTACTCGATAATTTCGCCGGTGAGTGTAATCAGACTGGCTTATATGCAGCAGATAGCTTTAATATAAGTGATGGAGATTTTTATGTAAAAGCGAGAATAACTTATTCTAACCGGTGGACTATGGATCGTCCTACAGAATTAACGGTAAAAGCTTACAGGTTAGTTAATGGAAGTTGGACTTATGTAACAAAATTTATATTTAGCCCAGGTGTTAACGATGAGTCATATAATTACGCTAGATTTTATAACTTACCAAGTGGTACATATAAGTTATTTTTTATTGCTGAAGAGTATGTTGATTTAATAGATTTTGACGGTACAGTGTATAATAGTTATTAATAGCATTGGAATAATCTGGTTATATCATGCAGCTATTTCTAGGCAAGACCTGGAATTAGGGTTTCCTGCAACAAGAATATCCAAAGGCCTAGGACATGATGTCTTAGGCCTTTCTTATACTCAAAACGACGAATGTGAGGTGGTGAAGCTTGGCAAGGGCACCGGATGAAAGATATAAGAAAAGGCAGCCATAAGCTGCCTAATCCCTGCATAATTCATCAAGTGTAACACCGAGAGCATCCGCAAGCTTGATTAATGTCGAAACTCTTCCATCGTTGCGAACCTCTAAGTCTTGGATGGTTCTGATAGGCACTTCGCTTAATTTAGAGAGCGCCGGTACAGACAGACCTTTATTAGTTCTTATTTGTTTTAATTTCATTTTAATTTCCTTTCTGGTATTAAGTAAAGGATACATGAAGATATCACAGCCAAGGACAATAATATTACCATAGTTTTATTAATTAGTTTCCAGTCATTTGTAATGGCGATAATAAAGTTAATAATTAATACAGTAGTTAAAAATTTTATATACTTCATTGATTAATACAACACAATGTGGTAAGATTTAAGGGAAGGGAAGCTGTTGCTTCCCAACCCAAGCTGTTAACTAAGATTTGATAGCTGTAATCAGCGTAGCCACTGCAAGGATTAGCTGAATTACAATCATCCAAAAGTCTTTAGTTGATAGCTTTTTCTTTTGTCTTTTTCTCTTACCCATTGGTTTAACTCCTTTCCTTTATTATGTATTAATTATAACACGTAAATACGTGTTTGTCAATACATTCTATGAAAATATTTCAAATAAATTTAAATAATTTTACCAAGCATCCAGATTATGGGTGCTTTTATTATGCAATAAAACAGGGTGTAGCGCATTATATTCAATCTGCGACCAGAGACCTGCTGCGGTGGTTCGAATCCACGATACTCATATGAGTAGACGGCGTGACGGCAAGTGCAGGGGGATAAGATAACTTATCGAGCGATAATGCGTTGGGGGTGATTATCCATAGAATAAATGAGGGCAAATGGATAAATAAAAAACAATTTAATTGGTAGGTGGTGGTTGTGAATGAAGAAGCAAGAGCTCCCAATTATGAATTAGCTGAAAATGACTATATAAGCGGCATGAAATACAAGGAAATAGCCGAGAAATATAACGTTACTATAAATACAGTTAAGTCGTGGAAGCAGCGTTATGATTGGTCAAAGGATAAGAAAAAAAGTGTGCATACAAAAGGCAAAAAAAGTATGCAAGAAAAAAAGTATGCGGTGCCTATTGCTGATGAAGTGAAACACGTTATGGAAAACACGGAGCTAACAGATGAACAAAAGCTTTTCTGTTTGAATTACGTAAAATGCTTCAATGCAACCAAGGCATATCAAAAGGCATATGAGTGCAGCCGAGAAACAGCAATGACTAATGGCTCACGATTGCTAAGAAATGCACGCGTAAAAGAAGAGATACAATCCCTTAAGCAGAACAGACTTAATAGAGAGCTATTATCAACTGATGATATCGTACAGAGATATATTGATATAGCATTTGCCGACATTACAGATTATGCAGATTTCGGAACAAGAGAAGTAACATTCTCTAACAACGAAGGAATGGAAGCCACAACGGAAATGAGTTATGTTGATGCTAAGCCTGCTTGGATGGTAGATGGCACTCTTCTAAGCGAAGTGTCAATAGGTAAAGGCGGAATAAAAATAAAACTTCTCGACCAGATGAAAGCCCTGCAGTGGATATCAGACCATATGGATTTACTCACCCCGGAACAACAAGCAAGAATAAACCATATGCATAACAAAGACAAGCTTGAGCGGGAGCGTTTCAATCATCAAAAGGAATTGGATGAAAGGAGTAATTTCTAATGCCTAATTATTCTGCATTACATTCTTTCTATACATCTAAACGATGGCGAGATTTCCGCAAGGTAATAATATCAGAGCGTAAGCCGATTTGTGAAGTGTGTGGTAAAATTATCATGGATCCGCTTGACTGTGAAGTCGACCATTACCCGATAGAATTAACAGTCGATAATGTACACGACCCTAATATATCACTAAACCCAGATAATGTTAGGATAAGTGACCATGACTGCCATGATAAAAGACATAACCGTTTCGGTAAAATAAATCGAGAGATATATATTATATACGGACCGCCTCTTTCAGGGAAAAAGACATATGTTAAAGCTAATATGCAGCGTGGGGATATTGTAGTAGATATGGACATGATATACAAGGCAATATCCTTTATGGATGTCTATGATAAACCTGATAGTCTTAAGAGAAATGCCTTTGCTATGCGCGACGCTTTAATAGATAATATCAAGACAAGGACAGGCAAGTGGGGAAGCGCATGGGTGATAGGAGGATATCCAGAGAAATATAAGAGGGAGCAACTATCCGAAGAGTTAGGGGCGGAGCTAATCTATGTGGAAGCCACTATAGAAGAATGTCTGGGGAGGTTGGAAGTAGATGAGGCGCGAGTACATAAGAGAATCGAATGGACAGGGTATATTAATAGATGGTTTGAACAATACATCGAGTAGAGGACACCCCCCCGTATATGTGATTTTGGGGCTCCCGGTAAATACCGACGCTAATCCTCTACTGCACACATGCTGAAAATTTTGAAATTCTTAGAAAGGTTTTTGAAAAATGAGTGGACATGTTGAAAATGCACAAAGTATTGATAAAATGGCGATTTATCAGGGTGAATATGATAAGCTTACAGCCATATTTACAGACGTCGAAGAATCTAAGCGCAAACTGGTTGATGGTTTGATTAAAGAAGCAGCTTTCCTTTATGCAGAGAATTGCATATTAAGAAAATTACTTGAAGCAACCGGGACAATAAAATGCCATCCTGAGCACCCAGAATTGCAGAAACAGGTACCAGCAGCGGCACAATATTTAAAAAATCTTAACTCATATGCAGTGGTTATTAAGACACTGAATGGAATATTATCCAAGAACCTTATTGATGATATAGAAGATATGAGTGAGTTTGAATAGGAGGATATCATGAAATATATAGATTTAGATAAACCGCTATATGCAAAAGATAAAGATACTGGAAAGATTCATCCGGTAGTTGGCATATCATATCCGGGATATACACCAAGCGGGAAAGATATATGTGTTTGCGTAGATGATTGTTGTGAATGGCGTAAGTATGATGAGGTCGAGTTCATGCCGCAGAATTATATACCAGACAATGATTGAGCTGATAGCCTATGATAGATTTATTAACAGGTAAATATAACAAAGGTATTCCATGCGTAGATGAACATTCCTGGTTGATTAAGTATATCGGAAAATGCCAACGCAAAGAAATTATAGTAGGTCGAGAGCTGCTAAAGGAATTTGACCGATACCTATCGTATTTTGAAAATCCTGATATCCATTATGAGCTAGAAGATGCTCACAAGCGAATAAAATTCATTGAAGAAAAATGTAAACTTTACGAGGCTCCTTATGATGGGAAGCCTTTTATTTTGCAACTTTTTCAGAAAGCCTTTATAGAAGCAATCTACAGCTTTAAGATATTTGATGAAGAGCTCAATCGCTGGGTAAGGTTGCATCAAGAAATATTGTTTTTGGTAGCAAGAAAGAACGGAAAGACCCCATTAGTGTCCGCTATCTGCCTAGCTGAATTTTTCTGTGGTGAAAAGGGTACTAAAATACTTTGTTCATCGAATGATTACGATCAAGCCGATCTCGCTTTTCAAGCTATCAATGCAATGAGGGAACAAAGCCCATCGCTAGACCGGCTTACCAGAAAGAATATAAAGGGTATATATTTTGGAAATCCTAAAAAGCCAATTAAGCGCGGTAAGTTCAGTTATGAAAACCACGGAAACGTTAGAAAGATATCTGCAAAGACAGGGGCAAAAGAAGGAAAAAATATTGCGGTAGGCATGGTAGACGAATCACATGAATTACCTGACGATAACTCAATCATGCCGATTAAGCAAGCATTGTCGACACAGGAAGAACCGTTATACTTTGAACTTACTACAGAGGGATTCGTAAACGATGGACACTTAGATGAATACCTAAAAGAAGAGCGTCAGGTATTAGACGGAGAACTCGATAAACCTCGCCGGTGTATATGGTTGTATACGCAAGACAGTGAAGCTGAGGTATGGCAAGATGAGAATTCTTGGTATAAATCAAATCCGGGCCTCGGAACGATAAAGAAAAAATCGTTCTTAAGACAAATGATTGATGATGCAAAAACAAATACATCCACAAGGGCATTTGTACTTTCTAAGGATTTTAATATAAAGCAGAACAATTCAAAAGCATGGCTTGTTCCTGAAATCTATGTAAGAAAAGAAACATTCAATATCAAGGATTTAGAAGGATGTTTCGGAATCGGCGCCGTTGACCTTGCCGAAACAACGGACTTATTATCTACCAGAATGCTAGTAATGAAACCGGGAGATTCACATAAATATATGATTCAGCAATATTTCATCCCGAAATCAAAGCTTGATTGCAGAGACGATGGAAAAGATTATCGCAAATGGAGAAATGAAGGTTTAATCACTGTTTCTCCGGGGAACGATAATGATTTTTCTCTTGTTACAAAATGGTATGTGGATCTGTTTAAGAATCATAAAATCAGACCTTATAAAATTGGCTATGATAATGCACTTGCGAAGTACTGGGTAAAGGAAATGGAAGACATTTTCGGTGATGATTGTATGGAGAAGGTGCCGCAACGCAGGGAACATATGTCTAATCCAATGAATTTATTGGAAGCCGACCTAAGAAGTAAGACCATAAATTACAATGCCAATGAAATTGATGAATGGTGCTTATCTAATATCGCCTTGGATATGGACAAGAGAGGCTTAATCATGCCAGTTAAAGTGCAGGGCAAACGCGAAAAGCGTATTGACGGAGGCGTGACGATGATTATATGCGAAGCGATATATCAGCAGTTTAAAAATGAATATTTAAGATATGTAGGAGGTTAATATGAGAGCTTGTGAAATCTGTAATAATAATACGTTTGTAATAGCAGATGATGGCATAATAAAATGTGCATATTGCCATAGTGTATTGCCGGTTAAGAAAGATGAGGCAGAAAGTAAAGAAAAAAAGCCGCAGGAAAAACGAAATAAGGCGGTGAAGAATTGAGAAAACTCAAAGTATTAAAGCGCCTATATGGAGCATCAGACATACTGCTATTAATTTCTGGGATGGCTTCCGCTTCAATTGGTATCTTTTTTATATATATGCCAGCAGGGTTAATTGCAATAGGTTCCTTTATGATTGCATTAGCCTTTTTTATTGCTAATAAACAAGCAAAAGGGGGATGAATAAATGCTTTTGGACAGTCTTTTTAAAAGCAATCAAACACAGACCATGCAATACGCTAAATATATGGATAATTCAACCCCTCTGTTTTCGCAATCAGGCAGAGATATCTATGCTTCGGATGTAGTACAGATGTGTATTGATTGTATAGCCACGGAATGCTCTAAATTACAACCAAAGCATATAAGACGTGATCCATCGGGTAAAATAATCAATCTTCCAGGGGATAACATCAACCGGCTATTCAAATTCCGTCCCAACCCATTAATGACAGCAAGGGAGTACCTAGAGAAAACCATATGGTCCTTATATCTCGATTATAATTCATTCATATACCCGGCTTATAACGTGGCAACGGATACCAGAGGAAATCAGAGCAGGGTCTATACGGCGTTCTGGCCATTATCACCAGTGCAGACCGATTGGTTAATGGATGCTACAGAAACACTATTTGTCAAATTTACATTCCGAAACGGAACGAATGTGACATTGCCCTATTCTGATGTAATTCACCTTAGAAAAAAATATTCGGTTAATGACTTTATGGGCGGCGGCCGAAACGGAAAGCCGGAAAACAGCTCATTAATGAAGACACTGGAGATTAATGATACTTTGCTGCAGGGAACGGGTAAGGCAATTACAGCCAGCTTGGGGATTAAAGGCATATTAAAATTAAATACCACACTGGAAGATGAAAAGCAAAAGTTAGAGCGGCAGGCATTTGAACAGAAAATTATAGAAAGTGCCTCGGGAATTATAACCGGTGACTACAAGGGAGATTTTGTACCAATCAATCTTAACCCCAAGGTCATAGATAAAGATACGCTGGAATTTATCGAAAATAAAATACTTCGCTGGTATGGTGTATCGCTTCCAATTTTGAACGGAACTTATACAGACGATGATTATCAAGCGTTTTATAACAAAACATTGGAACCCATTGTTATAGGACAAGGGCAAGCATATTCAAGTGTTTTATTTAGTCAGAGTGAGCAGAATTTCAATAATGAAATCGTCTTCTATCAGCAAAAACTCGAATTAATGGGTGTAAAGAACAAACTTGCTATTATGGACGGCTTAGGCAATCGAGGGGCATTAACTAACAACGATTTACTTGCTTTATTTGGAATAGAGCCATACGAGGGCGGAGATGTAAGGTTGGCAAGCCTAAATTACATTGATGCTAACTTTATGACAGCATACCAAATGGGAAAAGCAAAAACAAATCCAGAAGGAGGAACGAAATGAAAAATAAAAATTTACCACTGAACGGCTCCCACGAAATGAGAGCTTTTTCTATGCCAGACTTGAAAGCGGACGATACCGGTAACACGGTAGAAGGACACGCAGCAGTGTTTGGAGAGACATATGATATGTACTGGTATACGGAAACAATTGCAAGAGGAGCATTTGATAAGACAGATTTTACAGATGTTCTATTTAGTATTAATCATGATCTGAAAAAACTCCCCCTTGCCAGAAGTAGAAATAATAATGCTAATTCTACCTTGCAGCTACAGGTAGATGATACCGGGTTAAACACCAGAGCAGTATTAGATATAGAAAACAATTCAGAAGCAAAAGCACTTTATAGCTCAATCCAGCGTGGTGACATGAACGGAATGAGCTATATTTTTACGGTCAGAAACCATGAATGGACTGGATTAGATACAGATAAGCCCTCCAGAACCATTACAGACATTGCAAAAGTATATGAAGTATCAGCGGTATCCATGCCGGCAAATCCCGGCACTGATATAAATGCTCGTAGCCAAACAGAGCTGGAGAGCGCAAAAGGCGCACTGGAGAGTGCGAGGGCTAAAGCTGGAGAGCTTGGAGAGCAAAGGGAACTAGAAATCTTAAAACTTAAAACAAATATTTTGATGAAAGGATAATTTGACTATGAAAAGCAAATTGTTAGCAATGCTGGCAAAAATGGAAGCCAGAAAGAAAGACCTTGGAGAAAAGGCAAGTGCATCAACTGATGTTGTAGAACTTAGAGGAATTACGACTGAACTTGAAACATTGAATGGAGAAATTGCAGAATTAAGATCGGCAATCGCAGAAATGCCAGACGATGCTGATCCTGCAGCCGGAGCACCGGCAGGAACGGCAATCGAAGGTAGAGGTGCAACCCAGATTCCTCAGGGAGGATTTAATCCTCTAGCATCCTTTGGTGGAGCAACAGCTTCCCAGACCCAGGAAGAGAAGAGAGGCCTTGATGCAGTATTAGCAATGCCGGCAACAACCGAAACTGAAAAAGCAGAAATGAGATCTGCTTTATTTGCATTGCCTGAATACCGTACAGGATTTTTTAAAGTATTAGCAGGAAAACAGAATTTTACGGATGCTGAAAAACGTGCATTAACAACAGCAACAGATTCCGGCGGTGCAGCAGTGCCAACTACTACATACGACATGATTATAAAGAGAATGACACAGGTATCTGCACTGTTTGGACGTATCAAAAAAACGTATATACCTGGCAATGTAGTATTGCCTGTAGCCAATGCGCAAACAGCTGCACAGTGGAGCGATAGCGCACCCGCTTCAGATCAAGATGATACCCTATCACAGGTATCTCTCGGAGCTTATGCATTATCTAAATTTGCAAAGATCAAAGGGCAACTCATTCTTATGGCTATTGATGCACTTGAGACATATGTTGTATCAGCTATTTCCGATCAGCTTGCAATTGCGGTTGAGAAAGCAATCTTGAGCGGTACTGGCTCCGGACAGCCAACTGGTATTTTAACTGGTATTACATGGACAGCAGGGAAAAACCTTATCGAGTATACAACCTCTATTGGATATGATGATCTGGTGGATGCGGATGCATTAATTGGTTTATATGGTGTTAATGCTATATGGGTAATGAACGGTAAAATGAAAGCACAAATTTACAAGATCAAGACAACAACTAACCAGCCTCTTTTTACTCAGAACCCTATCACTGGTCTGATTAATGAACCTTTAGGACATGAACTGGTAAAGGACGAGTATGTTCCGGACGATACAATCCTGTTAATTAACCCTGATTATTATTATGCTAACATTAACCAGAACCCGACTATTACTTCCGATGATAGTGCCGGATTCTTATCAACATCAAGGGTATACAGAGGTACTATGTTCATGGATGCGAAACCAGCTTTATCAGATGCGTTTATTAAGCTTACAAAGAAAGTATCCTAAGTTAAACAGGGCGGTATAACGCCGCCCTTATAAAGAAATTAAAAGGTGATCGAATGGAACTAGATGAACTTAAAGAGTTTTTACGTATAGACGGAACTGACGAGATTACACTTATCACAGGCTTGCAAATAGCAGCAGAGGAATATCTAACCAACGCAGGCATAAAAAAGGATTACAGTAAGGAATTATACAAACTTGCAATTAAGTTATTGGTTGCAAATTGGTATGAAAACAGAAATGCGGAAAGTGAAAAGCCTTTATCAAAGATCCCGTTTGGTTTAGATACAATTATTAATCAGTTATGCTATTCGTAAATCAAAGCAGAAAGCGGGTGGTCAGGTGGATATTGGAAGGCTGAATAAACGCATAACCTTCATGAAATACGAAGATTCAAAAAATGAATATCTGCAAACAGCTCAAAAGCTGGTACCATATACAACAGTTTGGGCGGGAGTGGAGCCACAGAATGGTAAGGAAACGCTTGAAGTTCAGCGAAATAAAGATGAAATTACCTTCAATGTGTATATAAGGTACAGGAGGGATATTACTAGTGACATGGTCATTAATTATAAAGGCAAAAAGCTTGAAATAATCAGTCCACCAATAAACCCCATGGAACGAAATAATATGCTTAAGATCATATGCCGGCATAGAGAAGGTGAAATGATTGAGTGATACTGGTTTTAATTTAAATGGGTTTACTGAACTGCAGGACAGCCTACAAAAAGCCATAAAGAAATATCCTGATATGGGAGCAGAAAGGCTAGAGAATATATCAAAAGACTTTAAGAAGAGAGTAATCCAGATAACAAAACAATCGGTTGATAGCCATACAGGGAAACTCATAAAAGGTTTTAAACTTGATAAAATGCGTGGGTTCGGTGTTAATATGGAAAAGGATTTTCGAGGAACTGCACCGCATTTTCACTTAATCGAGAACGGACATAATCAGGTAACTAAAGATGGCCGCAATGTTGGGTGGGTACCGGGAAGGCTTATTGTAAAACAAGCAAGAGATGAATATGCCGAGAAAATGCCGCAGGAAATGCAAAAACTTATTGAAGATATAACAAGGGAGTGTGGTCTAAATTGATTACTCTGACAGATTTATATACAGCGGCAAACGCTCTATTGCAGACAAAATATGGAGTTGCGGAATACCATTATTACGGGCAAGAAGTAAGAGAAGGATATAAAACTCCTTCTTTTTTTGTAGATATTATTCCAAAGATATGCTCTAACGAAAGCATTAATTATAAGCACAAAGCCTTTACGATAATGATTACGTATTTTCCTAAAGTAACAAGCGAAATTGATAACCTTACTAAGGCTAATGAAATCATTGAGTTATTTGGATACATACTCCCGGTGAAAGAAAGAAAAATACCCGTAACGGATACAAGCTATGATTTTGCAGGAAATAATAATGATGTTTTACAAGTAAGTATTGAAATTGAGTACTATGAGGCTGTTGAAAGACCTGATACAAGCAAAATTGCATCAGAAGTAAATATAAAATAGAAAAGAGGTAGATATAATATGCCAATGCCTAGCGTAAATGTAAGCTTTACAGAAAAAGCGGCTCAGGTCATTAAACGTGGAGAACGTGGTGTTGTAGCTTTAATTTTAAAGGAACCCACTATACCAGATACCAACCCCATTATTGCGTTAAGTGCTGCTGATATACCAAGCACATTATCGGTAAAAAATCAAGAACAAATTAGTCTGGCACTAATGGGGTATCAAAACGCCCCAAAGAAAGTTATTGCCTATATTATAGCAGATGATGAAACAGATAATTATACTCCTGCACTTGATTATTTCACTCTTAATAAGTTTGATTATCTGGCAATTCCAACGGTCGAAACCGATGGCAAAACCTTGGTAATTGCTTCATGGATCAAAGCACAGAGAGGTATAGGAAGAAGCGTAAAAGCTGTTTTACCGAATATTGCGGGGGATAACGAAGGAATTATCAACTTTGATACAGCCGAAATGAAAGCAGATTCGGCCGTGTACACTACAGAACAGTATTGTTCACGTATTGCTGGTATAATTGCTGGCACACCAATGAAAATCAGCTGCACTAATGCACCACTTCCAGAATTAACTGATTGTACTAGGCTAACGAGAGCTGAACAGGAAGCAGCACTTGATGAGGGTAAATTCATTGTGTTCTTTGACGGTGAAATAGTAAAAGTTGCTCAGGGAATTAACAGCCTTATAACAACAACAGCCGATAAAGGGAATCAGTTTAAAAAAATAAAAATTGTAGATGCAATGGACATGATCCATGACGACATTACCAAGACAGCTCAGGATAGCTATCTTGGAAAGTTCTCAAACAGCTATGATAATAAGTGTCTGCTTATGAGTGCCATTGGTGGGTATTTTGAACAGTTGGTTCTTGATGGAATATTATCTTCCGGGAGTGTAAGCATTGATGTTGACTCACAGAGAGTATATTTAAAATCACAGGGAATAGCAACCGATGATTTATCAGATGATGAAATCAGAGTTTACGATACGTATGATAAGGTGTTTTTAAAGGCTTCCATTAAAATTCTGGATGCAATTGAATATATCTATTTACCTATCAATATTTAAGGAAGGAGAACGGACATGGGATATAAACCAGAACAGGTTATAAACGGTACTTGGGGGGAAGCATGGCTTGATTCCGAATACATATCAGAGGTCACAGGTCTTGATGCAAAGGTTACTCCTAAGACCGAAGCAATCAGCCAAACAAGACAACTGATAGATGGTACAAAAATAACCGGGTTAGAATGTAAGGGAACTCTTAAAATGAATAAAATTAGTTCTCGCTTTATTAAGTTATTAAGTGAAAACTTGCGAAAGGGCATTCAAAGCGAGTTTACTATAATATCTAAGCTTGAAGATCCAAGTTCTCTCGGATGTGAGAGAGTAAAGCTTATAGGGTGTGTATTTACTGAACTAACCTTAGCTGATTGGGAAATGAAAAAGAATCTTGAAGAGAGCATGGAGTTTACGTTTAGGGGCTGGGAAGCTCTAGACGTTATATAGGAGGTAGAATATGAGCTTAACCGAAAAATTATTGGCACTTGATGCCAAGAAATATAAAGAAAAACAAACAGGGCAATTAGAAATTAAAAGGCTATCTGAATTAACCGGAGAGCCTTTTATTGTTAAGGTGCAGGAAGTTGATGCAGACCGTTTAGGCGAAATACAGGCTATGATGTTTGATAAAAAGGGCAGACAGGATTTATCTCAGGCAAGGAAAGTAAGTAAGTTGATTGTTCTTGAAGGCATTCTTGAACCCGATCTTAAAGGCGAAAGTCTACAGAAGCATTTTGGTGCTGCTACACCAAAGGAGTTAGCAGATATCCTATTTAAAGGTAATGAGCTAACGAATATAGCCGATAAAATTGCAACATTAAGCGGATTTACCGATGAAGAAGAGGAAGAAGAGCAAAAAAACTAATATATGATGAGATCGATGAATCAGAGGAGGTACAGATAATGTACTTCCTTTTTCGATTTCATCATATTCTGCCAAGTCAATACCGGTTACTAGGAATCGGAGAAAAAAGAATAATTAAAACCTTTGTTTATAGGCAGTATGAGGATATGAGGAAGGAGGCTGAATCATACGGGTAAAATTATTGATGCTACGTTGAGATTTGTGGATAAGTTTACTTCCCCGATGAACCGGGCGGTAAAAAGCATGGAAAAAAGTACGAAAGAAGCAAAAAAGCTTGGAAATGAAATAAAGAATGCCGGTAGCAAAATAAGTAAAGTTGGTTCATCATTAACGACTAAGTTTACATTACCTATAGCGGCAGCTGGAACTGCCTCTTTTAAATTGGCTTCTGATCTTAATGAATCTGTTAACAAAGTAGATGTTTCATTCGGTAAGAATGCGAAAAATATAAAAAACTGGTCTAAAACGACATTAACAAGCTACGGTATTGCGCAGGGAACAGCCTTGGATATGTCCGCAACTTATGGGGATATGGCAACCTCAATGGGACTAACAACTAAACAGGCAGCGAAGATGTCAAAAACATTGGTAGGAAGAGCAGGCGACCTGTCTTCATTTAAAAATATATCCATAGACATAGCCAATACTGCTTTAAACGGTATTTTTTCAGGAGAAACCGAGAGTCTTAAGAAATTGGGTGTCGTAATGACGGATACTAACTTGCAGGCTTATGCAGTTTCCAAGGGCTTATTAAAAAGTACAGTATCTGCAGCCAAGATGAAGGAAATGAACTTAAAAGTTACACTTGCGCAGCAAACACTAAATGAAAAAACCAAGAAATTTGGAGCAAACAGTATTGAGACTAAAAAAGCACAGATAAGCCTCAATTCAGCTTTAGGAAATCAGGCGAAAACCGCAAAAGGATCCTTTAGCAGTTTATCGCAAGCCGAAAAAGTACAATTAAGATATAAATATGTACTTGATATGACGAAAAATTCACAGGGCGATTTTGCCAAGACGCTGGGAACTAGTGCGGCCAACCAAAAAAGAGCACTCGTAGAGGGTATGAAACAAGCCGGAGCGAGTATTGGAACAAAACTGCTTCCGCAAGGACTTAAATTATTAAAGTGGATCAATTCATTGGTAGGTAAATTCAGTAATTTGAGCGATAAACAGCAGAACATGATTATAAAGTTTGCCGGTATTGCAGCAGCTGTAGGCCCATGTGTTTTTATCTTAGGTAAATTAACAACTGGAGTCGGCATAATAATAAATGTTTTTAAAATGGCAAGAATGGCAACTATGATGTTTGGAGCCAAGGGTCTACTTATGCTGATACCTCCGGCCTGGATAGTAGTGGCGGTTATTGTGGCAATAGCGGTCGCAGCATTTCTAATTATTAAAAACTGGAAAAAGGTTAAAGCCTTTTTCGGCGGCTTAGGAAAGTTTCTCAAAAATACATTTAAGCGAGCTGGTGGGGATGTCAATATCTTTGGAAAATTATTTACTAAGGCTAAAACAGTAATATCTAACGCAATCAAAAATTTAAAACCGGCCATAAATAACATAATTAAATATATGAAGCCTATTGTTCGTTTCCTTAAGAATGTATTCGTGGCTGGATTTAAAGTACAATTCAAAATTGTAAGTGGCTATGTATCAGGAGTGGTAAAAGGGATATCCGGTTATATTAACGGATTATTAGATGTTTTTGACGGAATAACAACATTTATTGGTGGTGTTTTTACTGGCAACTGGAAAAAAGCTTGGCTAGGTGTAAAAAAGATTTTCGGTGGCATTGCAGAAAGCTTAGTTGCTGTTATAAAGACCCCGATAAATGCAATTATTGGGATTGTTAATGGGGCAGTAGACGGAATTAATAGTTTAGGTTTTAAAATCCCTGACTGGGTGCCTCTATTAGGCGGAAAGAAGTTCTCCATCAATATTCCGAAAATTCCTATGCTGGCAACTGGTACACCAAACTGGAAGGGCGGTCTTGCTGTAACCCAGGAGCGTGGCGGTGAAATTATGGACCTCCCACGTGGAACAAGGGTGTATCCTCATGATAAGTCAGTGAGAATGGCGAGAAAAGAAGGCGCAAAAGGCAAAGGCAACGTTACTGTTATCGTTAAGAAATTAGCTGAAAAAATAGAGGTAAGAAGTAATAAGGATATTGATGAAATTGTCAGGAAGTTAGCTGATGAGTTAGAAAAGAGAGCGAATAATCAAGGGGAGGTTGTACCGGCATGATGCAGATATGGATTAAACAAGGTAAAAAAAGTTTAAGACTGCCGGTGCTGCCGGCATCCTTTGAAATCTCAAACTCCCAGCAGAATACAACGGTCAATATCACATCGTTTGGTGAAGTGAATTTAATCGGGAAAAGGGGATTAGTAACATTTACACTTTCCTCTCTTTTCCCTTCTATAGCATACGGAGTTGTACAATATAAAAGCTTCCCAAAACCATACGAATGCGTAAAGCTTATTAAATCATGGATGGACGATCCGGTTCAGGTCACGATAACTAAGACTAATATTAATCTTAAGATGACCATTGAGAGTTTTACATATTCTGAGCAGGATGGGTCAGGTGATGTTTATTATAGTATTGAATTCAAGGAGTACAGAAAGCCGAAAGTAGCAGTAAAAAAGGAAGTTAAAGTATCAAAAACAGGCACCAAGGTAACAGCGGCTGACACAAAGAGGGCTTCCAAAGAAGTAAAAACGACCACTTATACTGTAAAATCGGGTGATACCTTAACAGTAATAGCAAAAAAACTTACGGGAAGTAGTTCGAATTATAAAGCAATTGCGAACCAAAATAATATCAAAAACCCCAATGTTCTAATGGCTGGTCAGAAACTGGTGATTAATGTATGAAAATAAAGTGGATAAAGCATTCAAATAATAAGACTTGTGATATCACTGAATTTGTTTCAATGACTACTTGGAGCGGTTCAGTCAGTCAGGCCGCCAGATCACTGGAAATTGCAGTTTTGTATTCTCCACTTGATAGAAATATTCAGGAGATTAACATAGCGCTTGGTGATAGGTTAAAACTTTATAGTGATGATAATGATCTATTGATTGATGCAATGGTTTATAACCGGGAAAGAATAAGTGAGCAGGGAACGATTACTTACAGCGGTTACGATGAACTTAACCGACTACTAAAAAGCGACGGTACCTATAATTTCAAGAATACTACTCCGGAAAAAATAACAAAAAAGGTTTGCAATGATTTAAAGGTTGACACAGGAAATATCGCTTCAACAAATGTAAACATTAAAAGCCTATTGGCTGATTCCATGAATTATTACGATATTATAATGACGGCATATACAAAAGCCCATAAAATGAATGGGAAAAAGTATATGCCTTTTGCATCCGGAAAAAAAGTATCAGTAATAGAAAAAGGTACAATAGTAAAGAATTTTTCATTGAATGATAAAATCAATATAACCGGATCCAGTTATTCGGAATCTTTGGACTCCATGATTAATAAAGTAAAAATCTATGATGACAAAGGAAAACAGATCGGAGAAGTAAAAAATGACGGATGGATTAATGCATATGGCATATTTCAGAGCTCTTACACCAAAGAAGAGGACGTCATAGCATCCAAAGCAGCTAAGAATATGCTGACAGGTATTGATAAGACAGCAAGCGTTGACGCATTGGGTAATATTTATTGTATCAGTGGCTTTGGTGTAAAGCTGAAAGATAGCTTAACCGGTTTAACAGGAGTTTTTTGGATAGACAGTGATTCCCATACTTGGGAGAACGGAAATCATACTATGAGCCTTGAACTAGCTTTTAAGAATATCATGGACGAGAAGGAGGATTCTGATTAATGGATGGTTACGATAAACTAATTAATACTATAAAAAATCTTAATCCAAAGGGGAGGGATATCTTTATATCCACAATGGATAGCTCCAGCT
>JAEWMT010000126.1 GCA_023393095.1 Bacillota bacterium | reverse complement strand
ATAACAGGGAATGAGGATGATGTAATAAACGATTGCACAAGGTTTGTATATGGGCTCGATGACCTTGAATATATCAATAGATATATTAATTCTACAGTAAGAGCAGTTGAAACATATGATACAATTGGTGTTCCTGTATATGTTAAGTAAAATAAAAAAACTACCAGCTATCAATATTCGGTTGGTAGTTACTTTTCAGTTTTTCCTATGGTGTCATGTGAAACCCCTGCGGCCTTGGCAAGTTCTTGCCTTGTCTCACCCTCCGAAGATTTCTGCGTAGGGTCTGCTTTCCCTGCTAGCATTCTTTCTTTTGCCTTGGTTTGAATAATCGGTTTCAATCTCAATGCTAGTTCACATCTAACAAAACTCTGTAGATTTCTTCTTCCAAACTGATTAAGGATAATCCATTCAATTACTTCTTCCCGGTTATTGAACTGCTTGTCCACCGTCTTAAATGGAATATCGTTCTCAGTGCAAATCTGATTTCTGACGCCTGCCTTGACGGCATATAAAAATATCACCATATAGTGTGTATGTGCTGCAAAATTCAAAATATAGTGATGTATCTAGTCTGTATCATATGTATCCTTTACAGTAAATCAATCACGTGGTACGATTAATGTAGAAGAAGAACCTTGAAAATTTACGAACGCCAAATAACGAGCGTCATTTTGATAAATATCTCAGTAATATCGGGATTTCAAAATGGCGCTTTTTTGTTTGAAGGGAGGGAAGAACATGAGAACAAAATATAACGAAGACATAAAACAGAAGGCTAGGGAAGCTGGAATTTCACTCTGTGAGCTGGCTTTCAAGGCAAAAATTTCAGAATCGGGACTATTTCGCTGGCTTCGCCGTCCGTTAAGCGAGGAACACAAAAATATTTTACTAAAATCATTAGAAAGTTAACTTATAAAATTTATCTATAATAGGAGGTATAACACATGAAGATCAATGGTAAGGACTACAAAATTCCGGAAATCAATATAGAAACAATAAAGGAGCTTGAAAAGTATGGTGTCTACTTTATGTACGGAGAGACAGGTAAAAGCGTTTTAACGATAATCACCGCATTTATATGTATAGCTGCTCATATTACTCCGTCAGAAGCAAATGAAGCTGTTGAAAAGCATATTTTAGCAGGTGGGGGTATTGGTGAGTGGATGGAAGACATAACCGCAGCTCTTGAAACAAGCAAATTTGTAAATCAGATTAAAAGTAAGCCTAAAGCAAATAAACCGGTTTTTAGATTTATGATTGATAATGGTTCAGAATTGAAATAGTTACGGTATAGAGAGCCTCCGAGTTCCAATTATAAAAGGAGGCTCTATTTGGACGTAGATAGAATAGACATTGTCATCGAAGCCGAGGCAAAAAAAGCTACAGCGCAACTTGACATAATAATTAAGAAGCTAGAACAAGTATCATCCATATTGCCTAAATTTAATAGCAATGGATTAAATAATATGGCTACAGGTTTAAAACAGATCGGTAAGTCAATGGAAACTATGTCTAATGTAAAAGCCACTGATTTCAACAGACTTACAAAAGGTATTGAAAAATTAAGCACGATTAATGAATCGGCTTTATATAAATCTGCTAATGGAATTAGGAATTTTGCTAATTCATTACAGGGTATTAGTTCAGTATCGGATGATGCTGTCAAGTTGGGTGAGATTGCCAATAGTATCTCAAAACTTGGCGGTGCGAGAATCGAGAAAGTTATTACTACTCTCCCGCGACTTTCAGCTGCTTTAAAAGAGTTTATGACAACGCTGTCAACCGCTCCGAATGTATCTGATAACCTCATAAGAATGACCAATGCAATGTCTAGTTTAGCGTCTAACGGCTCTAAATTTAGCAGTACGGTAAATGGTTTAAATCGCGCCGCTAAAACGCTTACACGGTCAAATAATGAGGTTGCGGTATCAACTAATAAGGTTGACAAGGTGCATAAGGAATCAACTCCCCATGTGGCATCTTTGACCTCACAAGTCAATAAACTCGTAGGAGCATATTTCACATTGAAGTATGTGTTGGGTGGCATTGCGGAATCCATTAAAAAATCAATGGATTTCAATGAAACCATTAACTTATTCCAGACCTCATATAAGAAAATAGGTATGGAAGCGGCTCAAAAGCTTGGTATGGATTGGGGAAGTAAATCCGCTGATGCATATGCAAAGGCTTTCATTGATCGCGCGCAGGCATTTAATGATAAATTAACCGATGCATTAAGTCTAGACCCTAATACCATGATGAATTATCAGGCTGTATTTGCTCAGATTTCCAGTGCTATGGGCTTGACGGCAAACACAGCTGAAAACATTTCGGAATCGTTTACTTTGTTAGGAAATGATATTGCATCCCTCTGGAATATTGATACCGCTAACGCAATGCAGAAATTACAAGCTGGATTAACAGGACAAGTTCGACCTCTTCGTGAATTAGGCGTTGATATTACACAGGCAACCCTACAGTTGACAGCATATAAATATGGCGTTGATGAATCAGTAAAGAAAATGTCACAGGCTGAAAAAGTTCAGTTAAGATGGCTTGCTATTATGGATCAATCCGAAGTCGCGTTCGGAGATATGGCTAAAACAATCAACTCTCCCGCTAACCAGATTAGGGTATTAAAACAACAATGGGATAACCTATCTCGTTCTATTGGTAATGTTTTTCTTCCTGTTATATCCACTATACTTCCATACATAAATGCGGTTGTCATTGCCCTTCGTAGTTTAATTGATACAATTGCTAAGGCTGTTGGGTTTGAGTTACCAGATTACTCAAATAGTAATATTTATACGGATGTTACCGGAAACATTGACGGTATTTCTGATGCTACCGATAACGCAGCTAATTCAACCGACAAAGCAACCAAGGCAAATGAAAAATACAAAAAATCCCTTATGGGATTTGATGAATTAAATATATTGACCGACAACTCAAAATCAGATTCTAAAAAATCCGATTCCGGTGCGAATACTGGCGGTGGAAGTCCGATTCTCGATGATGCCATTAATGCCAAAACTGCATCATATATGAAGAAGTTTAATGAAGAGCTTGAAAAAATGAGTAATAAATCCAAGGACTTGGCTAAGGGAATAACTGACTTTTTTGCCGCTATATATAAGGACGCAGAACCAACCAGAAGGGCGTTGAAAAAGTTATGGGATGAAGGGTTGTCAAAACTGGCAGACTTCACAGGAAAAACATTAATAGATTTCTATGATGATTTTCTTAAACCCCTTGGTAAATGGACACTTGGTAAAGGACTACCGCAATTTCTTAATACAACAAATGATTTGCTAAATGATATTGATTGGAAGTCGATTAACAAAGCATTAGACGACTTATGGAAAGCATTAGAACCATTTGCCGAAAATGTCGGTGAAGGACTTTTATGGTGCTACGATCATGTTTTTAAACCTATTGCTACTCTTACTGTAAATAAAATTTTAGTTACATTTCTCGAAGATTTAGCAAAAGCAGTTAATGTTTTAAATGCAGTCGCGGAAAAGTTTAAAAATAATGGTGCCGTCAAAGGATTACTTAATTTCATTACCGATTTATCAAAAGTAACTGTTGGAAATGGTGCAGAATGGCTTAAAAAAATTGGAGATGCTCTTGATTCATTAAAGGATGTTGTTGAAAAACCATCGGTTAAAAACGTATTAAAGTTTTTACAGGAATTATATGACGCGTTTTTTGCAAGTCCTGCTTCACCTTTTAATTTAATTGATAATGTCGTTGAATCCATAACTGGTTTTGATATCAGTGAAAATCTTAATAAATTGACTGATATTGGTGGTCAAATGATGGATTCTATTATTGATGGACTTACCAATTTTAGTTTAAAGGATTTAAAAAAATTCTTTAATGATTTACCCGGAAAAATCGCGGGATGGGTTATCGGTATCCCTTCTAAATTCAAGGTAAAAGGTAAAGAAATAATTGACGGAATTGAAAATGGATGGGGAGCAAATAGGGATAAATTCAAAGAATGGCTAAAAGAAAGACCTTCGGATATTGCCAATTGGTTTGGTGAGCTATCGGGATTATTTGCGCTTAAAGGATTGCAATTAATAAAAGGTATACAAACCGGATGGACTAATGGAACAGATACTTTTAAAGAATGGCTAAAGATCAGACCGGACGATATATCTGATTGGTTTGGAAGTCTTTTTAAAAAATTTACTAAAAAAGGTCATCAGATCATAGACGGCATTGAAGATGGATGGAACAAGGGAAGCAAAGCATTCAAAAAATGGTTGTCTGGCATACCGGGTGAAATTGCAGATGGTATCGGTAGTTTATTCAATGCTGGAGCAGATTTAATAAAGAGCTTTATTAATGGTTTTAAATCGGTTGTTTTACCTAAATTGGACATAGATGTCGGAATGAAAAAATCTAAAATACCCGGGGTTATGATACCGTCAATTGATATTAAGTATAAAACTCCTAAATACGCAACAGGCGGTTTCCCGGAAGACGGTTTATTTATGGCTAACCATGGTGAACTTGTTGGACAGTTTTCAAATGGAAAGACTGCAGTAGCTAATAATCTACAAATACAAGCTGGTATTGAAGAAGCCTCTTACCGAGGATACATGAGGGCTGCAATGCAAATGTCGAGTATAACTTCAAGTGGAAATAGTGGAAATACAACCGTTAGAGTTCCGATTTATATCGGTAAAGAGCAAATGGCAGAAGCAGTCCTTGACGGCGTTAACAAGAGAAATAGAAGATTTCAAACTTCTGTTAGTTTTACATAACAAAGTCAAACGATCTGTAATAAAAAGGCGGTACATAATTGTGCCGCCTTTTAAGGAGAAGGCGGTGAAAGCATGAGCAATGAAGAACTGGTTGCAGCTATTCAAAACGGAATAAATCCGGCTGACAATTTGGAACTGCTATACAGACAAAATATAGGATTAATCCATAAAATAGTTCAAAAATATGAATTTGTATATCGTGTAAGCAATAGCAAGAAGGAAACCCCAATTATAGAACATCAAGAGTTAATGAACGAAGCCTATTTTGGACTTGTTGAAGCGGTGCGGAGATACGAAGATACGGCAGGGGTCTTATTCATGACATATGCAGCGTTTTGGATAAGACAGGTTATAACAAATTATTTAAAAAACAATGAGCGAACTATTAGAATATCCGCATTTCTATACGAAAAAGTCGGTCGGTATAAAAAGATACTGTCTACATTTGAAATGACAAAAGGCCGTGAGCCCTCTGACAAGGAAATATGTTATTGTATGGGTATAAGTCAATCATCGTTAGATACTATAAAACAGGCCTGTCAGACTTACGATATACAGAGTTTAGATGCTACAATTTCAGGAAGTGATAATATAGATTTAACCGTTGGTGACACCGTACAGGATAAAAGCGTCAATGTTGAGGATGATGTCGTTGACAGCATAATAGTAAACAGTAGAAAAACGGAACTATGGCAGATCGTTCAGGATACAGTCAATCCGCATGAAAATGAGATTATCAAGCTTAGGTACAGAGGGAATATGACACTGACTGCTGCAGGGCATAAATGTAATATCAGCAGACAGAGAGTCAGACAGATTGAAGCTACAGCATTAAGGAAATTAAGAGGTGCAAAGGTTAGAAGATTACTGTCGGAGAAATTCGAAGAAAACTATGCACGAGCATATATGGGGTCAATAGGCGATTTTCATAATCGCAGCGATTCTTCCGTTGTGGAAGATATCGCTATACGAAGTGTTGAGATGGAAGGCGCAGCAAATAGCTAACCGCCTTGACAGTATGGTTAGCTCATGATTGAGTTCACATAGATGTTGTATTAATTCACGATATTAAAGGGTGTATGCTTTGCATATATCCTTTTTGTTGTATTTAAAAATAGAACACGTTAAACAGGCTATTAGACTACAAGATCAATAGATAGATTTAGCTTGCATTATTATAATAAAAATGGCTCGAGGAAAACTATAAGAGTAAAATAATATTATAACTTATTATCCTCATGAACTCTTACCGGGAGGCGTGGGCAATATGAATGATTTAATAGGTGATAGCATTGTTGATTTGTTCCATTTTTGTTTCGCTATTTTTATTACTGTAGTAATAAAATTTTCTTGTAGTTGTGATATCAGCATGTCCCATTTGCTCCATGACTACGCTATCATCACAATCATTGTCTATTAAGGTTGTCCCATATGACCGCCTTATTTTATGCATTGATTTTGTTTTAATTCCTATAGCCTTGCACATTCTTGCAAGAGAATCATTATAAGTTCCTGTTAAAATTCTTTTCCCGTCTTTCTCAAATAAATACTCTCCAAATGGATTTTTTCTTCTTGCAATTTCCAAAGTTTCAATTGCTGAATCGGTAAGATAAAGGTTTCTATACCCAGCATCTGATTTAGTAAATTCTACTATATCATGAACGCATGTCCTTGATAACTCATCTTTGTACTTAATCTCCATCCTTTGAATTCTAAGTCTATTATGATTGTTTCGGTCGGAATATTTTAAAGCTGCCAACTCCCCAACTCTAATACCTGTCTGAAACGTTAACAGTAATCCCAAATTTTCTATTGTTGGATTTGACTTTAAATATTCAGTAGCTTTTACGATTTCATCCTCTAAATAAACCTGATCTTCCTTATTCTTTATTTTTTTATTAAATATTTTCTTTGGAAGTTCCAAGTCTTTCATAAAATATGAAATACTAATATCTGTACATTTTTTCTTTTTTGCATGTTTAAAGATTCCTAGAATCAGTGTGCGTAAGCCTGCATATCCTTTTTGGCTTAATTCGTTTTTTACAATGGATTCTTTAATGAACATTTCTAACTCATCATCCATTATTGAACGAATTTTTCTCTTCTCTATGTCAGAACCAACGAAAAATCGTTTATAGTCATTTTCATATCTATCATACGTTCCTTGACATATTTCAGTTGATTTTAATTTACAGTCAATCCAGTCAATGTATACTTCTTTTAGTGTAGGTTCTTCCTCGAGGTTTTTATAAAATTCGCATACTGAATCTTCTATTTCTTCTCTGCTGTTTTTCTTCTTAAGTGTTCGGTTGCTGTCATCCAAGTGGGTATACCACTTGCCGTTTTTACCTTGCCAAATATTATTAGGATGTAATGATAAATAATATTCGCGCTTTTTCATCTCAACTTTTTGTTGCATACTAGACAGGTCAATCATATCATGGCTAATCGCGTATTGTAGAGTCTCATAAACCGTATCCATTAATTTCTCCTTTTAAATCTCTTCTAGAAATGGTTGTTTAATTCAAAAAAATAGAGTAGTCACAATCGGCTACTCTTTATTTCTGTCGATTTTCATAGGCATTTTACAATTCTTCATCCGGAACATATTCCATGATATCTCCCGGTTGACAGTTTAGTAATTTGCATAGGCTTTCAAGTGTTTCATTCCCAAGTTTCCCTTTGCCGTTTTTAAGATTGTAATACGTTTGCTGCCCCATGATTTTGTTCTGACGAAGGTAATATGTGGTTATACCCTTTTCTTCTAATAATCGAAATAATTTTCTGTATGATATTGACATTTTCCGGGTTCCTTTCAATTTTATCTGTCAAATATATTATCATATTCTATGGTCAAAAACTAGTGTATAAAATATACAAAGATATAGTCAAATAGTTGTGTATAATGCCAGTTGACTATGGTCAAATAGTAGTGCATAATAAACTCATAAGTAACAATAACATTCAATGTCAAGGAGGTTATATGGCAGATAAAAAAATTGATATCATACTGCATGAGGTTGACAGCGAATACAGTAAGGAAAGTGACGATCAGAGAGAATTATTGAATGATTTAATGATGGAGCAGAAAGAAACTATGTAAGGCATTTAATCCCAAGAAAATCCATTCATCGAAAGGAGAATTTATATGTTGACAAAAAGAGAAGAAGATTTATCGCAGGATATTTTTGAAGCTGAGATGAAAATTATTAAGGCTAGAGTATTGCTAAATGATTTGCTGGGTGATTATGACTTTGACTATGAACCTGACAAGGAGACCGCTCAGAGGTTAAGTTATGATGCCAAACGAGTTATAACCTTCATACAGATAATTAATGAATACATATTTCAGATTGAAACGGATATGAAAAAGGCGCAAAATAGACTTGAGGATGAAGAATACGAGGCTAATTAATAAATAAAATTTAATGAATTATTTATTGGTCAGATGGCAATGAGTAATAAGCTAATATATGATTTATAAATCGGCGGTAGATTAATTCTACTGCCTTTTTCATTAATAATAACATGTTGCAATATATGGAAAATCATGATATTATTTGGTGTAAATGGAGGGTGTATTAATGTCAATATCAGATAAGTTACAGTTAGCAGCTATTTTAGCAAGTAGTATAACTGCGATAGTTTCAATAATAATTTCTGTCTTAACACTGAGGCAAACAAATAAAATTACTAATGAGGCTAATAGGGCGTATATAAATATTTATCTAGACGTCGTTGTAATGAGCGGTAATAATTCGGTATATTTTATTATTAAAAATCATGGTAATACACCGGGTAAAATTCTAGACATAAAGTGTTCATTACCTGATATAAAAAAAGCTTTTGTACGAAATCCATTTGAGTATTTAATTAATTTTGAATTAGCGCCAAGACAATCATTTTCTACATTTATGAGAACAGATGGAATAGATGTATTTACTTGTGCTATCAAATATTCACAAAATAATAAAATATATAATGAAACATTTACGCTGAATCCAAGTTTTGCAGATGGAATAATACATATAGATTATGAATCTCATCCACCAAAAGAAATATCAGATACTTTACGCAATGTAACAGAAGTGTTAATAAAATCAAAGTTTTAAATGATTTATAAAGGAGGATATCATGAAAAAGCTAATATCACTTGTACTAATTATAGCACTTTGTTTGACGGCAATACCGATATATAATGCGGATGCAGCAATCCGGTTAAGCAAAACAAATTTGACACTTGATGAAGGTGCATCTTATATGTTATATTTGTACGGCGCTACCAAAACAATTAAATGGGCGAGTAGTAATCAATCAATAGCCAAGGTATCAACTAAAGGAAAAGTAACTGCTGTCAAATCCGGTTCTGCCACAATTACAGCTAAAGTAAGTAGCAAAAAGTACACATGTAAAATCACAGTCAAGAACATATTGACGGACGAAGAAGCAGCTCAGAATATTACTTATGAAGAACACAAAACAGATCATGGGTTAGTAGTTATATTTAACAATGATAATAAGGTCAATTTATACATGAAAGCAAATGTCACATATTATGATGCTTCAGGTGGTATGCTTTCAACGGAAGATAATTCAGTTGGAACCTTTCAGGCAGGAAAGAAAGCTGTATTGACCTTCAGTTTGCCACATGATAGCAATTACAATACGGTTGATTACAATAGAACTGATGTTAAAATTAATACGGAAGTTGATTCGTCTATTACAAATAAAAGCCATGTTGATGATATATCTATTGAATCCAATAAAGGTTCAGACGGCTTATTAGCAAAACTAACAAACAATTCAGATGATGAAATTTCAAGCATGGATTTAACGGTACTTTATTATTTAAACGGTGAAATTATTGGTTTTGATGAGGAATATGTATTTAGCCTGGTAGCCGGAGATAATAAGACTGTAGAATTTGATAATCCTTATGATGAAAATTATGACGATATTATTTATGACGACTATGAGGTTGTAATAAATGAAGCGTATTCTTATTGATAAATTCATGGACTATTTATGGACAGAAAACCGATTCCTTTAGAGCTATAGAATGTTATAGATAGCTTTCAGTAACACACTTATAGCACACAAATCAAGCTGTAAAACTCATAAAATAGGTGCTGACCGTAGCGATTCAGGAAGCAGCTGACGCAGGTAAATTCTAAGAAAATGCTTTATCTTAGGGGATTTCTCGAGTCGTAGGACGGTTTGAGAAGTCCCCTTTTTTATATAGCGTATAATTTACAATAGAAACAATAGTGAAGTAAGACCGATATATGGAAAACACTCTAAAAGATAAAATATGAAATGAGGGTACTGAATAGTGAAACATGAAATTCAAATAGTAGAAAATGCATTTGCTTATTTAAAAGATATTTTCAGTGAAGATTGTAGCGGACATGACTATTATCATAATATTCGAGTTTACAATAATGCTTTAAATATTGCCCATCAGGAGGTATAGGATAAACAGGAAACTGTATTAAGGTTTGGAGGTTTTGAGATTGACAGATTATATAAAGGTTTTTAAAGAAAACCAGAATTATAATTATGACCTATTAATAAATGGAGCTATTCAATGTTTAGATAAGTTCAGTGATTCTTTTGAAAAAGAGGATGTGAAAGGAATGGACTCGTGTTGTCATTTTCCACATTATTTATTAAGTGGAAATGAGGTAATTTGTTGGGAAGAAGAAGGGCAACTTACTATAGATTTCTTTATAAAGTTGAAAGAAAGTGGGTTTAAAAGAACTGTTGTTACTAAAAGGGAACCAATTTTAGTAACTGAAAATAAGGTACATTTTTTATATAGCTATTATCGAGAGAATGTTTTAGGAAATGTGATTAGTCAGCATGACAATGTATGGATTTTAACATATAAAGATAATAAGTGGGGAATTCAATTAAGATCCTATTAGAGAAACGCTGAAATTCAAGTGAGATGATTGCCAGTTTAAATTCGAACTCTACATTTTCAAAAGTACATCCGTCAATTAGAGTATGATCCGAAGCATCCATTTCAATAAAATGACCACCTTATGAATTAATTAGGAGGAACCGGATATTAGATTTATTATTTGGCATATCTAAAAAAGGGGAGTCTTAAACTCCCCTTATATTACCGGATGACGGTCTCTTATTCTCACTGGCATCTGAGGTAGGTCGATCAGCTCCGGGGATGTATTTATAATCATCTGTAGTACTATTTGTAATGCTATTAGATTTGGTTTTAGAACGATGATCGGTATGAGTTACACTTTTGTTTTTAAAATTATCTGAAGTACTGCTTTTGCCGTGCTGTTTAGAGGATGTGTCTTTACTATTACTCATAGGAAGCTCCTTTCAAGTTTTTAGTAGCGTTTGCAGATATGGGGAAATTATTCATGAATGAGTTAATGAAAACCACTGCATCGAATAAATTTAAAGATGCAGTGGATAAATCAGATAATGATACACTATAGATTTTTTCGATTAGAACCCATGACTACGACTTATAAAACTATCATGTTTACTTCTAGAAAAACTTTCACGGCTGCTTCTTGAGAAGCTATCATCACGACTATGTTCGTCGCGACTGCGGCTTATAAAATCATCACTATGACGATGGTGATGATGACGGCGGCGCCGACAAAAACAAAAGCAACAACGCATATTTACCACTCCTTTATTTACTTAAGAAATTGTTAAAATGTTACACTATTATGATATGAAATATATGTCGAAATGTGTCGGATGCAATTAATATGTATATAATGGAATAAATATTGTAAATATACCTTAAAAACAATAAAAATCGTCATAATTTTCAACAATTCGTCCATTGAACTCCTCATTACCTTTCAATATAATGAAATAGTTGTGAAGGAGGACGTGTTTTGAAAAGAGATGTAAAACTTAGTAATATGAAAGGCTTGCTTATATTTCTAGTTGTATTTGGACATTTAATTGCGCCGTACCGGCAGAGTTATAATGGCTTGTATCTAGGTATCTATTCATTTCATATGCCCCTATTTATATTAATAAGCGGTTATTTTGCGAAGCATGCTTCCTATAAAAAAGTGATCAACATGATATTGCTTTACCTTACTTTTCAGCCTATTTACAAGGTCTTTCTTATGATAATAAAACCGGAACTGGATTTTAATATAATGTATGACAGACCTTATTATCATCTGTGGTATCTTGTCAGTATGGCCGCTTGGTGCCTGATTGCAATTGTGATTCAAAAATCTTTCATAAAGAATATAAGTAAAGTATTTCTTGTATTCTCTTGCTTTATCATCGGAATCATCTCAAGGTTTTTTACCGGTCCGGTTGTATCTTGGGTACAGAATTATGATTCTGATTATAATTCCTATACGCTGAGTTATCAGCGTACATTATCTTTTTTACCTTTCTTTTTGCTGGGAATGATGATTTCACAGGATACGATGCATAGACTATACCATAGTCTAAAAGAACGTATAAGGCTTCTTCTTATTATTATAACCGGAGTATTTGTTCTCTTTCTGCTGGCACATACAAACAATCTGGAGTATATAATAAAGGGGAGCTACGGAGTTGATCAAATGAAAGGTGATCTGCTTGCAACAACGGCTAAAATTGTACTAGGTTATATCTTAGCACTTTTAATTTGCTATATCTTATTAAATCTCATAAGTAATAAGCAAACAATACTTACAAAATGGGGGGATCGAACACTTCCGATCTTTTTATTCCATATGTTTGCTGTCAGACTTTTAAAAGATTCAACATTTCTAAAGAGCCTTAATCAATGGTTGCAGCTTCCATTACTGTTTATAATCACGATTGTAATCGTTTGTTTACTTAGTTCTGATCTTTTCATTCATTGCACCTATTATGTATGGCATCCGTTTGAAGCTGTGAAAAATGTAAAGAAGAAATTAGGTCATATATTTCAACCAAAAATATCATAAATTGGGCGCGTTACATTCTAACTTTAAGTTATTTTGTGACGCGCTCGTTTAATACTTATGATTACATCAATGGTCGGAAGAATATAGTAATCTCAAAGCAGTTATTGATTATCTTCCTGCTCGCCTTCTTTTACAATTTCATCCAAAACATTAATCAAATCGTGGATATTATAAAGCTGAACATTTCTTTCCAGTATATTATTTTTTAATTCAATGGATAAGGTCTCAAATTTATCCTTGATGGCTGGAGCTACATATGACATAAAATCACCTCAAGGATAGCTTATCCCAAAAGAATTAAAAATATACTTACACCTACAGCAAAGATACTAATTGCACGAAATCGAGTTTGTATCATTATAGATTCATAAGTTCGCATTTACAATAACATAGAATCTGATGCATTAATTAAATATAAAATCTGATGCATTAATTAAATATAAAATCTTTATTGAAGAAAAATATATAATGTGTTAGGATTATTTTAGATATTTTTAATATATTATAAAATAGGTAATTGCCAAACTCATAGATTGTTGATATTGTATACACAGTAAATACTGGCTTAAAGGAAGCGTTGGAGCGGAGGAATATGTATCTGCAGTGTATACAAGTAAAAAGACGACATAGTTTCGCTATAACCTAAATCATAGAACATAAGGGGGATCATCAATGGGTGACTATAACAATCCATTAGACGACAACAATAGCCAACAGCCGAATCCAGATATGAATATGGATCCGAATTCGAACGTAAATCCGAAACCAAATTCATATTCGAACATGAACCCGAATCCGAATATTAATCCGAATGCTAACTCAAATTTAAATGCAAATATGAATCCCAATCAATCACAATATCAGCAAGCCAATCAACAATCAAATTATAAACCACCGCAATACCAGCAGCCTCAGTATAGTGGACAGTCGCAGTATCAGCAGCAAAATCAGCAGAATTCACAATATCAGAATTATAATCAGTATAATCAACCTGCTTCAAATAAAATTAACCCTTTAGCTATCATAGCATTAGTTTGTGGTGGATTAAGTTTGTTTTGTTGCTGTCTAGGTCCATTTGCAACCATTATTGGCATTGGTGGTATTGTTTGTGCTATTTTAAGTTTTAGGAAAAATACTGAGGAAATAGAAAATAAAAATAATAGAATATTTGCTATTATAGGTATCGTACTATCCAGTTTGGGAGCTTTAACCGGAATTGTTATAACATTCATTTATATATTCGCGGCCAATACGCCAAATTATTATTTTTAAACTGTTATTAATTAATAAAAGTTGATACGAACAACAAAGTTGTTTGATACCAACTTTTTTTATTTCATAAAAAATTGTATCCTATGATACTAAAGCAATTCGTGTAGGATATACTCCTCACGGAAAGGAAAGATAATACTTCGCAACCCGCTTTATTGCGGAGAATGTGTTAGTACATTCTTTATTAAGGAGTTAAATAGGGAATAAAATTTCGAATGATTAAATAAAGAACAAGCAATATCATAACAATGATATAATAGCTCAATTTTCTTGGCAGTAGGTAAATACGTCTTCCATAACTGTAAAAGGCCATTTCAAGATAACCAAGTAGTGTAAAAACACCGAAAATGACAGGGGTTATATTAAATCTAAGTGCAGTCAGGATATCACCACGCAGAAGGGCTTTGACACAGCGGGTGTTACCGCAGGCGGGACAATACAGATGTAAATGAGCATAAAATGGACAGGTTGGCAAATGGGAAATCAAATCAATGAAAAAATCCCTAGTAAAATACAAAACCAGAGCAATTATGGGTAATAGTATGGTGGCTGCTTTATAAGGATTGAGTTTCGAGTTTTTCATAAAAATGCTTCTGCTCCTTATTTATTATATTCTAAGGAAAATCTTATCTTCGTTTGTTTGAAGGTATAACTGAATGGAAGGAATATTAACATTATATCATAATTTCTAGTATCAGAAATGAAAACATATTAATATACTAATTTGTTTGAAAACATAGTAAACATATTCTTTTACATAAATGCTTGTGGCTTTTGATAGAATGATATATAATGTGAAAAATATTGAAACGATTAATAAGTAATTTAAGGATGAAAAAACATGTTGTTAAAAGAATATCTTAATAAATTTAGATTGATACCCGATGGTTCCATGGGAACCTATTATTCCAAGATTGTAAATAAGGCAGATATGATGTCTGAGCTGGCTAATTTGTCAGATCCGGATATCATAAGGCGGATACATAAGGATTATATCAAATCAGGGGCAGGAATGCTACGAACCAATACCTTTGCAGCCAATAGGACACTGCTCAGGATGAATGCAGAGGAACAGAAAAAGTTGATACAAGCTGCTTGTAGGATAGCAAAACAGGCAGTCTTTGAGTCACAAAAATCAATCGATGGATTACAACCCGTCTGGATTATGGGAGATATTGGTCCAATCAATGAGAATGCCGATTCCAAAGAAGAAGAGGTTCTTGAGGAATATAGGTTTATGTGTGACATCTTTCTGGAAGAAGGTATGGACGGGATTCATTTTGAGACCTTCCCAAACCTCAAATATATTGAAAAACTACTTCCATATATAAAAGAAAAAAATAAAGCTGCTTTCATAATGGTAAGCTTTTCGGTTAATAAGAACGGATATACTTCAGCAGGTATTAATGCTGGACGGATTCTAAGCAAGGCGGGGCAGATGGATGAAATCGATGCCTGCGGCTTGAACTGTGGAGTGGGCTCAGGGCATATGTATCGAATATTAAAAAGAATAACCTTTCCCTCAGGTAAGTTCATTTATGCTGCACCGAATGCAGGCTATCCGGAACAGATGCAAAATCGTATGGTGTTTATGGATAACGCACAGTATTTTTCTGAAAATATGAGAAAGATAGCAGAGCTTGGAGTCGATATCCTTGGAGGTTGCTGCGGTACAACACCTGAATATATTGCGGATTTAAATATATCGATCGATATTAAGGAGCATGAACTTACTCGAAGTCAGGCAGCACCCGATGATCCCTTAGTAAAAACAGTAAAAGAGAATGAATTCGATCAACTCCTTAAGAGCGGTAAAAAGGTCATTGCAGTTGAACTTGATCCACCCTACGATGCTGATATCGATAAGGTTATGGAATGTGCACATTTACTTAAGAACAGCGGAGCTGATTTGATTACCTTTGCCGATTCGCCGATGGGAAGAAGTAGGGTGGATTCCATCTTGATGAGTATTAAAATAGCAGAAGAGACGGGACTTAAGGTTATGCCTCATATCTGCTGCAGGGATCGTAATATGATATCAATTCGCTCCACTCTGTTAGGAGCCTACATTCATGGGATTAGAAACCTTCTGATTGTAACAGGTGATCCTGTTCCAGGAGAAAGCAGAATTAAGACAACCGGTGTATTCGACTATAATTCCGTTCGTCTGATGGAGTTTGTTGGGGAGATGAATGTGGAACATTTTTCGGGAGATCCTTTCCATTACGGGGGTGCCCTGAATCATGGAAGAGGTAATATTGATAAAATCGTGGAACGTATGAAGAGAAAAATGGAAGCCGGTGCAACCTATTTTCTAACACAACCAATTTATTCTATCGAGGATGTTAAAAGAATAAAAAGCATAAAAGAGAAGGTGGATACGAAAATATTATGCGGGATTATGCCTCTAGTAAGCTATCGTAACGCCTGTTTTATCAAAAATGAATTTACAGGGATCAATGTGCCGGACGACATTGTAAACAGATATCATCCCGATATGTCAAAGGAAGAGGCGGAAAATGTCGGCGCAACCATAGCCCGTGAGGTGATGGAGATGCTTGATCCGATTGCGGATGGTTATTATTTTATGCTGCCATTTAACAGAGTAAGCCTAATGGATAAAATATTAAGAAAATAGGCTAGTTGCGATGATCAAGTTAATCGGCAAAATTTATAAAGTAAAAATATTATAGGTCAATTGTGAAACTAATAAACTATTAATATTGTATACACAGAAAAAACTAATTCTCAACGAAAGTAAAGTATCAAAAAACTTATGCCCGAAGGAAGCATTGGAGCGGGGAAATATATATTTACCATGTATACAATAACAAAAATCATATAGTTTTGTAATTAACCAAAGAATGGGGAGATTGATATATGACAAAGAATGAATTTAAAGAATTGGTTCAATCTAAAATTATATTACTTGATGGAGCTACGGGAAGCAATCTTCAAAAACGTGGTGGTATGCCGGTAGGAGTCTGCCCTGAGGATTGGATTTTAAAAAATCCACAGGCAATCATAGAGCTTCAAAACGAATTTTTGGATGCCGGTTCCGATATTATTCTAATACCGACATTTACAGCAAATCGAATTAAGTTGGCCGAATATGGTTTAGAAAATCAGATCAAAGAGATTAATAAGGGTTTAGTAAATTTATCGAAGGAAGCAGTAAAAAATTATAGAAGCAAAACCGGTAATAACAAAAAAGTTTATATCGCCGCAGATTTAGCAATGACCGGAGTTCAGGTTCAGCCAGTTGGATCACTTTCCTTTGAGGAACTGGTTGAAGTATACAAAGAACAGCTTAACTATCTTGTCAATGAAGAGGTTGATCTGGTGATGATAGAAACCATGATGAGCCTCCAGGAATGCAGGGCTGCTTTACTGGCTGTCAAGGAATCCTGTGATCTTCCAGTTATAGTATCATTAACATTTGATGAAAGTGGGAGAACCTTATTCGGTACGGATCCTAAGACGGCTGTCATTGTATTACAGGCTATGGGGGCAGATGCGGTTGGTGTCAATTGTTCCACTGGTCCTGATAAGATGTATGACATTATCAGAGAAATGAAAGAGTATGCCCATATTCCACTTATGGCGAAACCAAATGCAGGCCTTCCGCAGCTTGTTGATGGAAAGACAGTATTTCCGATGGAAGCGGAAGAATTTGCACTTGAAATGCAAAAGCTAGTGGATGCTGGTGCAAATCTAGTTGGTGGTTGCTGCGGAACAACACCGGAACATATCAGGCTATTGGCACAGCAGGTTAAGGAGATACAGCCGAAGCCGATTAATACACATCATATCAGAGCCTTGACAACGGAGCGTAACACAGTTGAAATCCCTCTTGATGGACGATTTATGATCGTAGGTGAGAGAATTAATCCAACGGGGAAAAAAGCTTTGCAGGCAGAGCTTAAGGAAGGTGTTTTTGATATTGTTAATGAGATGGCAGCAGAGCAGAAGGAGCTTGGAGCAGATGTACTGGATATTAATGTAGGAATGAACGGTATTGATGAAAAAGAAACTATGCTTCAGGTGCTTCAGGAGATTCAGATGAAAACGGAGCTGCCACTATGTATAGACTCTAGCCATATTCACGTAGTGGAAGCTGCATTAAGAATATATCCCGGTAGAGCATTAATTAATTCGATTTCTCTTGAAAAAGAGAAATTTGAGAAGCTGATTCCAATCGCTAAGAAATATGGGGCAATGTTTATCCTGCTGCCATTATCGGATAAGGGTCTTCCGAAGGATCTAGCTGAGAAGAAGCAGATTATTCATATGATCTTAGAAAAAGCCTTTGAACTTGGACTTACAAAAGAGGATATTATCATTGATGGACTCGTTAATACAATCGGAGCCAATAATTTTGCAGCAGAGGATGCACTTGAAACGATACGTTATTGCAGGGAAGAACTTGGAATTGCTTCCATCGTTGGTTTATCAAATATCTCCTTTGGCTTACCGGAACGCCAATTTATTAACAGTACATTTTTATCCTTTGCGATACAAGCCGGACTTACGATGGCAATTGCAAACCCTTCACAGGATTTGCTGGTTAATACAGCACTTGCAGCAGATCTGCTGCGTGGAATGGAAGATGCTGCAACTCATTATATTGAACGAGTTACACAAAGACCGACTGTCATTTCGACAGGAGCAGCTGCCAAAGCTGATAGTAATAAATCAGCAGGGACTAAGACTGCAGAAAAATTAAACGTATCACATGATTCGGATACTAGTAAAGCTAATCAATTGATGGGAGATACTGTAACTGGTAGCCGAAAAGCTATCTTCGATGCTGTGGTAAAGGGAAATAAGAAGATTGTGATTGCTTTGGCAGATCAGGAATTAGAGAACGGGATTTTACCAGAAGTACTGATAGAACAAACTCTCATACCGGCGATTAATGAGGTTGGGCGTTTATATGATAAACAGATTTATTTCTTGCCCCAGCTAATTGCTGGTGCAGAGGCAATGAAGACTGCGATTGATTATCTGGAACCCAAAATTCAGAAACAATCGGGAAGCAGTAAGGGAACGATAGTAATAGCTACCGTATCGGGCGATGTTCACGATATTGGTAAGAACCTGGTAACCTTAATGCTGAAAAACTACGGTTTCCGTGTAATTGATCTGGGTAAGGATGTTCCTTCCGAACAGATTATTCAGAAAGCCAAAGAAGAGAATGCAGATATCATTGCATTGTCCGCACTCATGACGACCACAATGGTAGAAATGAAGCGTGTAGTAGAGCTGGCAAAAGAAGCCGGATTAAAGGCTAAGATTATCATAGGCGGTGCGGTTGTGACTGAAAGCTACGCGAAGGAAATTGGAGCGGATGGTTATTCTGATGATGCACAGTCTGCAGTTACTTTGGTGAAGAAACTTTTGGATAAATAATGTTCCTGCATTTCGATTACAAAAGTTCAGTTGTCGGTTGCAAACATTGCATCTTGTTTTACTATTAAGCCTTTTAACGTTTAAAAGAATATTATTTTGCTGAATGTCAATAATAATTTATTGAAAAACGATAAAATATTATTGACATTCATTTTTTGTAGTGATATATTATCTATAAAATAATCATATGGAATATAATTACAAGCTGAGCGCTCTCTTGTGATCAACAGAAGGAGGTTACATGAAATTAAAGGTACGAAACTATTTACTTGGAACTTATGATTTAATACTTGCAGTTGGAGCAATCTATACCGGATTATTAATGATTAGATCAGACAGTGGAATATTTCTGGAATATCCGCTAGAGTGGAGTAGTAGGACGCCATTCCATAGCTGGGTAGCTCCAGGTATTTTAATAATTTTACTATTTGGAATAGGCAATATAGCAGCATCCTTGCTATGTTTTATGAATGAAAACGGTAAAAATTGGTTTATATCTGGAATCATGGGAACTTTTACATTATTAAGTATCTTGCTTCAGATCATCGTATTAGGTGAAAGTTATATGGCAAGCTTGCAGTTTTCTATTCTTGGTTTTATTCAGGTTGCTCTAAGCCTCTACACACACAAAGTCAGTACCTGAGTAATCCTTGGTAACAACATAAATGCGCTAAAATATGCGCTGAAATGGAGGAAATATTTGATATGAGTAAGAATCCTTTAGTACGGTTTACAAAAATCTTATTGGATTTTATGTTCTTTACCGGAATTGGTGTCTGTATTACAGTACCAGTGAGTTTTCATTATGTAGGTAATTACCTGAGTTTCATAAAGAAGTTTTACCTTCCATTCTGCATTATTTATATGCTGGCAGGTATCTTTGCAATTTTGATTTTATGGGAGCTTCGAAACTTGTTTCGAACAGTGATACAGGAAAATCCTTTTATCAATAAGAACGTGAAGTCATTACGGTGGATGGGAATTTACTCATTTGCAATTTCAGCATTAATGTTAATACGACAGATTTTTATCATAACTCCAGCAGGCCTTGTGCTTGTTGCAGTATTCTTAATAGCAGGATTGTTTTCCCTGGTACTTTCACAGGTATTTGATCAGGCTGTAACTTATAAACTGGAAAATGATTTAACCATCTAGGAGGGCCATATATGATAGTAGTAAATCTGGATGTCGTAATGGCACAAAGAAAGATTGGATTAACAGAACTAGCAGAACAGGTAGATATCACAATGGCGAATCTGTCCATCCTTAAAAATAATAAGGCAAAAGCAATACGGTTCAATACTTTGGAAGCTATCTGCAAAGCACTAAACTGCCAGCCTGGAGATATCCTTCAATATGTTGAAGAGGAGAGTTGAGTAAATGCAGATGATAGGCATGATAGCTTTATTGATTATCATTCAGGCGTTGAGAGCCGGATTCGTGATGCTTTTGCAAGCAGTTTATGAGCCGGCAGTTGCATATAATGATTTCATCTTTATCATCATAGGAGCTATTCTATATTTTCTGTTCAGACCGGATAGGAATAGCCTTGGTCTGGATCTGAGTAATAAAAGCAGAAGATCAAAGACCCTATATATCATAGCTGCTGCTGTAATTACATTATTATTTGTTTTACCACTGGTATGCTTTTCAGATCATGATTTAGAAGGAGTCAGCATGGCAATAAAAGTTGTACTACTCTTTCCAATATTTGAGGAGCTGCTATTCCGGGGATTTCTGTGGGATAAGATAAAGAAAAGCGGTAAAAAAGATTACCAGGTGTTTCTTATTACAACATTGCTGTTTGGGCTGTGGCATCTGGGATACTGGGATATTATTTACTATAATTCAAGTCAGCATTTCACGGATACTAATATGAATTATGTTATGTTAAATAAAGCCTTGATTGGAGTGGTGTATGGAGCGGCAACAGGGCTCACCAGAATAAAAACTAAGAATACTTATAGCTGTATTATGCTGCACAGTTTACTTAATATTTTTGGAAGGTAGCAGAATAGGAATCGGGATAACTAATATTGGAATCAGAATAGATTCTACAAGCAGGATAAGAAAGATTAGATAGAAACAAATGATATATTAATCAGATCGGATAGAAAACAAATCAGATACAAACAAATCAGATAGGAGGATTACTACTATGGAACAACTAAATATTGTTTCTCCTGCTTCTCAAGAGGAGAGTTTTGTTGCAGCCGGGACACCAATCGGAAATAAGCCGGAGTCCCCACTGCTTAATAAAGTGCACCAAAATTTCGGGATTTATGGTTTTATTAGTCTAATTTTTGGATTGTCTTTTACATTTTTCTTTTTTAAAACTTGGCTTGGATTTAATGTTTTTGTATTTTCTTTACTGATTATCATCTTACTATGCTTTATTATAAATAAACTATCGCTGCGGATAAAGACGGGCGCCAAGCTGTACTATATTGGTGTACTATTGCTTGGAGTATCTACGTGTCTGACTGCTAATGGTGTACTGCAGTTTTTAAATATTCTAGGTATACTATTTCTCTTGGATTTATCCCTACTGCATCAATTCTATGAAAATAAACACTGGGATTTTGCTAAACATTGCGGCAGGATGTTCGGTATGATTTTCTATAGTTTTGCAGCTGTCGGGATGCCGGTAATTGATGGAATAAAATTCCTTAAATCTACCCGGTATTTAAAAAATGATAAAGTAAGGAATATCATATTCGGTCTCATTATTTCCCTGCCATTGCTGCTTATTATAACCATTCTTCTTTCAAATGCAGATCTAGTGTTTGGTAATATAACAGGCAATATATTCAACACGATATTCTCAGCAGATATCTTCTACATCATCCTTATGATAATATTTGGCTTCTTTGCCTGCTATTGTATTCTCTGCGGCGCACTTTTCAATTCTGGAGTTGAAGATAATAGGATCAGAACAAAAGCTAATCCTACGATAGCAGCCACTTTTATGGTAGTATTATGTCTGATTTATGCATTGTTCTGTGGAATCCAGCTGGTATTTCTGTTTGCAGACGGCTTATTTGCATTACCGGCGGAATTTACATTTGCTGAATATGCTAGAAAAGGATTTTTTGAATTACTGGCAGTTACGTTTATTAATATAGTAATAATGCTGATCTGTAATGCTTTATTTACGGAAAGCCGGCTGCTACGTATTCTAATAACCTGTATGACAGCCTGTACCTATATCATGATTGCTTCAGCAGCTTACCGGATGTTACTATATATCGGTGCATACCACCTAACCTTTCTCCGACTGTTTGTATTACTAACTCTGTTAATTGATGCTTTTGTTCTGACGGGGATTATCATTTTACAATATAAGAAGGATTTCCCGTTATTCCGTTATTGTGTTGTTATAATTTCAGTCTGTTATATTGCATTCTCTTTTGCAAAACCGGATTATTTCATTGCCACCTATCTAGCAACACAGAAGGAAGTACTTGATCAGCAGGATATGGCATATCTGACCAGGGATTTATCCCTGGATGCAGCGCCGGTCGTATTACCTCTGATAAATGAATTGGACAGATGGACAATGAACAATACTTATGATAGTGAATATGATACAAGGCCTGTTTCATTACAGGATAGTATACAAGATTATTCTAATAGAATTGCCAATGCAAAAATAAATACAGGAATCCGTGATTTTAATTATTCCTATTTTAAAGCTGGAAAACTGGCAGGTAAATATCTAAAAGAGTACTAAGAGCTTAAAATTTATAGTATTTTTCGTTTTAATTTTCCTAAGATGTGGTATAATCGTGATAAGCGAAGAGCC
>JAEWMT010000046.1 GCA_023393095.1 Bacillota bacterium | reverse complement strand
ACCTGCAAGCCTTATGGTGTATCAGTAGGAGGTAATATCAAACTGACACTTACCATGCTTTTCGGTACCAGAATGGATAATGTAAATGATGCGAAAAACTGTATGCAGATTGGTGGTAAGAAAGGCTTCATTCTGTCACCAGGCTGTGATATGCCCTATGCAACACCAGAGGAAAATGTTAAGGCAATCACCAGCACTGTTCATGGTAATGTAACTGAGATATTTGACGGAGAAGATGTTATGGCAGGGGTTGATTATATTCTCCCTGATTACTCAAAGGAAAAACAGGTTATCGTTGACTGTATCACACTCGACTCCGTAAGTTGTGCAGCATGTCAGTATACTATGGAAGCAGTATTGACTGCAGCAGCTCCTCTGGGTGATAAAGTTAAGGTGATTGAGCACAAAATCAAGGAAAAGGAAGGGGTTGCCTGCATGATGAAGCTGGGTGCAACCAATGTTCCGACCATTGTGGTTGATGGTGTGATTAAATATGTCAGCATTCTTCTAGATAATGCGGAACTGACTGCATGCTTCAAGGCAGCAGCCGATGCAAAGAATCTGTAAATTTGCAGATTGGGAAGATATGCTAAGGATTAACAGAAGATGTATTGAACTATATTTATGATTAAAATAATCACAATAAATGTTTGTGGGTTAACATAGAAAAAAGCACGTCAATCAGGTATATATGAATAGATGTGCTTTTTTCTTGTCTATAATTATGATATAAATAATTGGATTTTATGAAGACCAGAATTTGTTTCATGAGTTTTAATTCAAATGAATCAGGAAAGATAAAGGGGTAATTACTCGATGTAAAACTAGACAATAATTACTATATGGCCCCTTTGATTCTGTTAATTTTACATATTCTAATAAAGTTTAGCTTTTATCTATGGTAAAGTATAGTGTATTAGTGTAATATGTACTAGTTATCTAGATATTTAGGTTTTACGATAAAGCAAAGTCAATCATTTAATATTAAGTTTTTAATATGGTACAATGATTATCATATACTATAAAATATTTTTTAAGAAAGGGTAGTGTGAAAAATCAAGATTTTTCACAAAGCAAATTTGTGCTGATGCCCAAATTCCCGGTGTTTTGGCAGAATGGAGGGTAAAATGAATAACAACGATTTATTGATAAGATTGAGATATGCATTAGATATTAAGAATACCGATATGATTGAGATATTCAAAATAGGTGGTATCACAATAACGCAAGAAGAACTGCATAGGATGTTATTAAAGCCAAAAAACTTTACTAATATTGATTTGGATGAGGAAGAGTTTATCGCTAATGATGATATGAAGAAATGTAATAATTATATGCTGGAGTCATTTTTAAATGGTTTCATTATCTTTAAAAGAGGAAAAAAGGAATTAAAGCCAGGTGAATCTGAAAAAGAAATATTTATGATAAAAGATAATAAAGCGGTAAATAACGTCTTTCTAAAGAAAATTAAAATTGCGCTTTCTCTGTCAGGAGAGGACATGCTTGATATTTTTAAAATTGCCGGAGTAAATCTTTCAAATAGTGAATTAAGTGCAGTATTGCGAAAAGAAGGACAACGTAATTATAAGAAATGTGGAGACCGATATGTTAGAAATTTTCTTAAAGGTCTAACAATTAAAAATAGAAATAATTAATAAGTAAAGCAAGGAGCAAATATGCAATTCAAAGAATTAAACATAATACCTGATATATTAAAGGCTTTAGAGAATGAAAATTATACAGTTCCTACACCGATACAGGAAGAGGCAATTCCTTATATATTAAAAGGCAGAGATTTACTTGGATGTGCACAGACGGGTACCGGAAAAACGGCAGCATTTGCAATACCAACTCTGCAACTGCTCAGTAAAGAAAAAGTGCCTCATACTGTAGTTCGAAATATAAAGGCTCTGATTGTAACACCAACTAGAGAACTGGCACTTCAAATTTATGAAAGTTTTTGTACTTATGGTAAATATACAAAATTAAAATATTGCGTTATCTTCGGTGGTGTATCTCAAAAATCACAAGAGGAGAAATTGCAACAAGGTGTTGATATTCTTGTAGCAACTCCCGGTAGATTGAATGACTTAATCAATCAAAAACTAATTGATTTAAAAGATATTAAAATATTTATCTTAGATGAAGCTGATCGTATGTTGGATATGGGATTTATTAATGATATAAATAAGATAATAGCTAAAACACCTGTAAATAAGCAAACCTTGCTTTTTTCAGCTACCATGCCTCCTGATATTGCCAGACTATCGAGCAATATGTTGAAAAATCCAGCTAAAGTAACTATAACACCAGTATCTTCAACAGTTGATGCTGTAGAACAGTTTGTATACTATGTTGATAAAAATAATAAGAAGGATTTGCTATTACACATTCTGAAAGATAAAACCATAGTATCGGCATTAGTATTCACCCGCACCAAACATGGAGCAGATCGAGTTGTCCGTCAATTAGCAAAGGAAAAGGTAACAGCTCAAGCAATTCATGGAGATAAATCTCAAGGTGCTCGTCAAAGTGCCTTAAGTAATTTCAAAAACAAGAAGTTACGGATACTTGTAGCGACTGATATTGCTGCAAGAGGAATCGACATAGATGAACTTTCTCACGTTATTAATTATGACCTTCCTAATGTTCCTGAAACCTATGTACATCGTATTGGAAGAACAGGGCGTGCGGGACTAGGAGGAGTCGCAATTTCCTTTTGTGATTTTGACGAGAAAGAACAGCTTGCTGATATAGAAAAATTGATAAGAAAACATTTAAAAGAAATGAAAGATCATCCTTATCCATTGGTGAACAATTTTCCGGCGATAAAAACTACTCAGCCAAGGAGAGATGCATCACGACTAGCAACATCACAAACGACTGCCATACCACAGAAAAATTCATTAAAATCAACCTCATCACAAAGTAAAACTTCATCTAGAACAGCTTCCCAGATAAAAGCAGGGAAGCAAGAAGTTACATCCCCAAAGAAAAAATATCGAATGACAGCAGATGGTATGCTGAAAGAAAAAAGAGGCTTTATGAGTTTTACTAAGAAGGGTAAAAAAGGATAGATTCAATGAAATTAAGTATGATTTAGATATAGCCGTAGGATAATTTTTGATTATCCTGCGGTTGTTTGCTATAATGGGAACAATTGAAAGAATGATTATAAATGATGGATATGAGAGGCAAGATATGAATAATAAAAGTTTTCACGTTTTTACAATAAGTGAGGATATCGTAAGCGCACTGAATGGATTAGAGTATGAGATTCCAACCGAAGTTCAGGATAAAGTTATTCCATTGGCATTAGAAAAAATTGATCTTATCGTAAAAGCAAAGACCGGTAGTGGTAAGACAGCTGCATATGCGATTCCGATCTGTGAATTAATAGAATGGCTGGAAAATAAACCGCAGGCACTTGTGTTAACTCCAACAAGAGAACTTGCTGTTCAGGTGAAAGAGGGTTTTACCAATATAGGAAGATTCAAGAGAATCAAGGCAGCAGCGATTTATGGAAGACATCCATTTTCAATAGAGAAAACAGAGTTAAAGCAAAAAACACATGTGGTTGTTGGGACACCTGGGCGCGTCATGGACCATATAAAAAAAGGAACATTAACCGTAAGTAAGATTAAATATCTGGTAATTGATGAAGCGGATCATATGTTAGATATGGGTTTTATTGAACAGGTAGAATCAATTCTTAAAGAACTTCCGACAGAACGGGTAACAATGATGTTTTCTGCTACCATGCCGAAAGAAATAATAAGAATTGCTTCAAATTATATGAGAAATCCAATGAATATAGACATAAGCGAGGCGGAGGTTACAACTTCTGAGATAAGTCATGTCGTGTATTCAGTCTTTGAAGAAGTTAAGTTTGAACTTCTTAAGGATATTACTATTATTGAAAATCCAGATAGCTGCATCATTTTTTGTAGAACCAAGGACCGAGTGGATATGGTTGATGATCGATTGGCTGGTATGGGATATCGGTGTAATAAAATACATGGTGGCATGGAACAAGATGATCGATTAACCACTATGAAGAGATTTAAAAGGGGAGAATTTAGCATATTGGTAGCTACTGATGTAGCAGCAAGAGGGATAGATATTGAGAATATATCTTTAGTCATTAACTATGACATTCCTTATGATAAAGCAAATTATGTACATCGTACAGGAAGAACAGGTCGCGCGGGTCAAAAAGGTAATGCAATTACTTTTGTAATACCAAAGGAGATCAGGTATTTACATGATATAGAGGAATTTATCGGGTTTGAAATCCAAAAAATCGAGAGACCTTCAAAGGAGGAGGTATCTCTTCTTAAGCCTGCATTTTATGAAAAAATGCAGGCGGCACCTCAAGTTAAAAAAATAAAAAGTGATCAATTGAATAAAGGGATAATGAAACTGCGTTTTAATAGTGGAAAGAAAAAGAATCTCAGGGCAACCAACTTCGTTGGAGTGATTTCTAATATTGAAGGGGTAAGAGCAGAGGACATTGGAATCATCACGATTTTGGATACCCTTACCTATGTAGAAATACTGAATGGAAAAGGACCATTGGTACTGGAAACAATGAAAAAGACAACGATTGGTGGCAGGTTATTGAAGGTATCGAAAGTGATAGAGAAATAAGCATGGGAATTCATATATCCAAAACGCGACAGCTCATCTTTGCTTATAAGTTTTTAATTGCGATATTGTTTCGGTGTCAGCCCGGTATACTTTTTAAAAACTTTTGAAAAATAACTCTGGTCTTCAAAACCAGTAGCAACTGCAATATCAATAATCGAATAATCTGTATTAGCAAGCAATCGTTTCCCTTCCTCTACGCGTACCATATTCAGATATTCCTTAAAGGAAGAACCGGAGGACTGCTTAAACACAGAAGAAAAGTATGCGGGATTCAGATGAACATGTCCCGCAACCTCTTCCAAGGTTAATTCTCTCGAGAAGTTATTAGAGATATAAAGCATCGATTTCTTCATAAGCTCATAGTTTTTCGATGGTATATAATTAAACATGGATTCCGTAAATACCTCAACTGTTTCCTGCAACTTAAGGCACAAGGAATCAAGATCTGTAATCTGCTCCAAGGTTTTTAAAAATTGGTTATTGATTTTTAAGATGCTGTCGGTTGCGGCTCCTCCCTCAATAGCTGCCCGGGAAAGAAGAGAACTCAATTCGATGGCCCTAGTTTTTACGGTATCAAGCCTGCTTCCATCGGAAAACAATACATATCCAAGCAAATCATTCAATATTCCCTTAGCTTCCTGAACATTGCCAGTTTTCACCTTTGCAATCAGAGCTTTTTCCTTATCATAGGGATATGGATCAACAAATTCTACATTATGATTTTTATACATCTGAATCGACTCGCTGATTTTTGACTGCTGATGCAGCTTTTTCTGGTTAATGATCAGCTGCTGCTTTCCTTCTGATATCAGGTTAGAGAACATATAATAAAGAAGTTTGCTGATCTGTGTTACCGTGCTTGGTGGAATTACTTTGATACTTCCAGATTCCTCATATAAATCAATCAGAGAGCATGTGGGAATATGATATTTTTTGTCGATATCCTGAATCAATAGAGCATCAGGAGCATCCATCAAAAATGGACCTATCAGTATGGATCCCCAGAAGGATCCTTGGTTTAGTAAAGGAAATACGATGTGATTTAAATTGGCATGGCAGGAGAAAATATAGGTTTCTCCAATTGTGATTGCTCTTTTGCTTGCCTTGATATGTAGCTTCTCACAGGAATCAGAGGAGGGAAGATATTTTTTAAAAATATTACAAAAGTTCGTAACCGGACCACAGGAATCAAGAATTGCACCTTGATCATCAATGACCTGAATGGGTAATCCAATACAGGCTTCAAAGGTCTCAAGCATGTCTTTTAATTTATTTTTTTCAATAATCGTATATAAATAAGGCTGCTGCATGTGCATTCCTCCTATAATAAAATAATCTCTAGATGTATAGTTTTGGATAGATACCTGTGTATAAAAATTATGTTGTTTTTTGCAAACACTCGTCGCAAAAAATTCGTAAATTAAACTCTACTTTATAATTATAGCATAGAATATATAAAATAAGTACATAGTTTCTAAAATAATTACACGACGCATTTTTGGAAATAGTTATAATGATAATTACATAGAAACTTAATAAAATACTTTGTATACTTTGGGAGGAATAGGTATGGCATTAGTAGAAGAAATTTCGGAATTCCTACAAAAAGGTAGGGCTAAAAATGTAAAGGCATTAGTCCAGCAGGCATTGGATGAAGGCTTAGATCCAAAGATAATATTAAATGAGGGTCTTCTTTCTGGAATGATGGTTATTGGTGAGAAATTTAAGAATAACGAAGTATTTGTACCGGAAGTATTAGTTGCAGCAAGAGCAATGAATGCTGGTCTTGAAATTCTTGAACCAAAATTAGTTGAAGTAGGTAATGAACCGGTTGGTAAAGTAGTAATTGGAACCGTTAAGGGGGATTTACATGACATTGGTAAGAACCTTGTTGCCATGATGATTAAAGGCGCCGGCTTTGAAATTTATGATATAGGTGTTGATGTTGGCCCTGAAGCGTTTATCGAGAAGGCTGAGGAAATTAATGCAGATATTATTTGTATGTCGGCACTTCTGACAACAACCATGCCGAATATGAAGGATGTTATTGAAGAACTGAAAACAAGAGGCTTGAGAGATAAATATATCGTAATGATCGGCGGTGCGCCGGTGAATCAAAGCTTCTGCGAACAGATAGGTGCAGATTACTATACTCCTGACGCAGCTACTGCCGCAGAAACTGCTAAAAAAGCAATTGCATAAATTATACTAATAACTTCTTTTGATAGGGCTGTTGTAAAACTGCTAACATTTCGATCATTGAGAACTCCCCTCTCACCATTGAAATGTGTTTACAACAGCCCGTTTTTTATCGGTTGGGAAAATGTACACTTGTGAGTGTATAGCATTTATAATATACTATACAGAGGCTATTAATTTTATGGGAAAGGCAAGAATATGGGCATGAAAGGCTTTGAAATTGTAACAGAATTGGATATTGCACTTAACCGGGATATGGTATTCCATCTGATTGATTTATATCCGGGTAATCCTATTTACGATGAAGTGGTTGAAGAATACGATGAAATTGAATCTAAAGTCAGGAAATTAGTAAAAGCAAAAGCAATTTATAAATTTAGTTCTGTTTCTAAAGAAATCGCTGAGCATGCTGAAGGTAAACTTAGTATAGGTTCTCCAGTACTATATGTACTTATGACAATTGGGAATGAGATTTCTGACATGAGTAGTGACTATTTCGTAAGAGGAGATTATCTTCTGGGGATGTTAGTTAATGCAATGGCTGATACTTATCTATTTCAAATGGATGATATACTGAAGGACAGAATTAATGAAAGCTGTATCCTGCGACATCTTGGTATTGAGAAAAGATTGGATGCGCCGGAAAATATCCCTATGCAGATGCAGAAGGATATATTAATCGAAATAAAAGAGGTTGAAGATCTGCCGATGGACGTTACAGAGGGATTTATGTTCACAACGGTTAAAACATTGGGTTATATCCTTGTTCTTACAGAAGATGAAACTAAGCTATATTCCGGGCATAACTGCAGTGCCTGTAGCCAGAAAAATTGCAAAATGCGAAGAGCTTAATTTGTTTTGCGGTATTCCCTAGCAGACTTATGATAATATTTTTGAAAAGCACTTGAGAAATGTTCCACGGAGGAATACCCGAGATCAAGAGCTATATCCGTGATACGTTTCTTTGAATCCATCAATAAGATAGTAGCGGCGGACATCTTTGCTTCTGTCTTTTTCTGGAGAAAGGTCTTGCCATAATGCTTTTTTAACAGGCGCTCGGTCTGGCGGGGGCTCAAGCCTAACCGGGAAGCTAGGGCATCTAGAGAAAGAGTCTTGTATTCAAATAGAAAGTATTCCTCGATAATAAAGTATTTACTGTAAGCTAAATCGATGGGTTTTGCTTGGTTTTGTGATGTTTGTATATTTTCATAATTACGGATAATCTGAATAACTAATTGCTGGAGAAGAGTTTCTACCTGCTTCATATAACCGGTATACTTATTCTCAAGCTCCGTTAAAATCTGCTGCAGCAGAGGATGTATGCTCTGATTGGCCTGTCCAAACCAGAATTTTGTATTTTCAAAGAGCTGTAAATATGAATTCTGATTTTCTTTTTTCTTTACCGAGTTTTTCTTCTCAAGTTTCAGATAGATACAGTATTCTATCATTGGATCATCTTTGTCCGGTATCTGCGCATGTTCAATATGAGGTCCCGTTATATAAAGGGTATTTGGAATTACTTGATGGATAACAGTACCTATTTTAACTTTGCCCTTGCCATAAGGGATATAATGAATTTCATAACTGTTATCACTGTGACTATGACTGGGAATGGAACGCAAAAAGCGTTCGCATGCAATATGTAGCGTATAGAAATTAACATTTTCCATTGTAAATTTTACGTTTATATCATGATAGGATGTCCGCATGTAACCACCTCCATTCGATATTAACAAAGATTCTTAGGATGGTCAAGAAAATATGCGATAATGCGACATCTTTAAAGTAAGAATGTCAAAAAAATATATAATATAAAAATGTGAATTTGTTATAATAAGCTATGAAATAATACAAGTATAAGGGTTTGTTATAATAGATCTATTATAGGAAACTATTTTGGCAGCTTATCATGTAAAGGAAGTTGAATGATTTTTACTCCGTATAATGGCGGAGGGAAGGAGATTTTATGTTAAAAGGAATACCACAAATCTTATCACCGGAGCTTTTAAAAGTATTATGTGAGATGGGTCATAGTGATAGACTCATAATTTCAGACGGTAATTTTCCCGCTGAATCCATGGGTAAAAATGCAATCGTTATTCGCTGTGATGGCCATGGTGTACCGGAAATATTAGATGCAATACTAAAAGTGTTCCCATTGGATACTTATGTTGAGAAGCCGGTTAACCTGATGGAAGTTATGCCAGGAGATCCTGTAGAGACTCCTATCTGGGATACTTATAAAGATATTGTAGCAAAATACGATAATAGAGGCGCAAAGGCAGTTGGCAATATCGAACGATTTGCATTTTACGACCAGGCAAAAACCGTATATGCAATTATTGCAACAAGTGAGAAAGCACTCTATGCAAATATCATGTTACAAAAGGGTGTTGTAGTGGAATAGTAAATAATTATTTTATATGGTGACGCTTCAGGCTAAAATACAATATGATTCGTGTTGATAACAAGGGAATGATACTTTTACTTAAGGTAAGGGGATCATTCCCTTGTTTTGTTCTAGGATCGGGATGTCAAAAAGAATAAAGAAAATCCAAATTCTAACCTAAATAGTGCATAGACCTAAAATAACGGCTTTGCTATACTGAAAACAAATATTACTTCGTGACTTTTCAAAATTATGAAAGCCGTCCCTAATCGGCGGAATGGAGACAAAATGTTAATTGTAAATAAAAGACCGGATAGGAAAATTACCAAGGTAGAGCGGGTTAATGATGCTCTCATCTTATATTCTGATTGCGGAATGATAAAGCTTGAACCAAAATCACCGGAAATCATACGGGTAGCATATACTCTTAAGGAAACTTTTTCTGATCAGGAAAAACCTGGTGTGATCTTTAAGGGCAGCTTTGATGATTGGAGTTATGAAGAAACAGAGAACGAAATCCAGCTGGATACCAGCAAGCTTCATCTGTCTGTTAATAAAGTTACCTCATCAATCAGATACTATGATAAATACGGTAAGCTATTATTGGCAGAACGAGAGTATGAGAGTAAGACGCTTGAGGAATTTGATTCCTTCAAAACTGTAGTGGATGAAAATACCAAGATAGAGCGTATCGTAACACCGGACGGAATTAAGGAGATCGTGAAGGATGCTGCTAAGGTATTTGACCAGAAATTATATAAAACCAGACTGTATTTAGACTGGCAAGATGGGGAAGCGCTTTATGGACTTGGCCAAAATGAAGAGGGCAGCTTAAACCTACGTGGAACGACGGCCTATCTGCATCAGGCTAACAAAAAAGTTGCAATTCCACTTCTGGTATCCAGCTTAGGGTACGGCATATTAGTGGATACCTATAGCCCGATGATATTCAATGATACCAGCTTCGGCTCCTATCTTTATACCGAAGCGGATTACGAAATGGACTTTTACTTTATCTTTGGCGGAAATATGGAGGGTGTTATCCGTGGTTATCGTCTTCTCACCGGTAAAGCATCCATGCTGCCAAAATGGGCTTTTGGATTTGTTCAGTCCCAGGAGCGCTATGAGACTGCAAAAGAGTTGATTGATGTTGTTAAGGAACACCGAAAGAGAAATATCAGCCTTGACTGTGTAGTCCTTGACTGGTGCTCCTGGGAAGGGGAACTGTGGGGGCAGAAAACCTTTGATAAGGAGAGGTTTGAAGATCCTTCGGCAATGATGAAGGAACTGCATGATAATCATGCAAATCTGATGATTTCCGTCTGGCCGAACATGAGCAAGGATTGCGATAATTTTAAAGAGTTTGAAGAAAAGAAGCTGCTTCTTAAGGCCAGCAGTATTTATGATCCTTATCGGGAAGAAGGCAGAAAATTATATTGGAAACAGGCGAACGAAGGATTGTTCCGCCATGGAATTGATGCCTGGTGGTGTGATTCCAGTGAACCGTTTACACCGGAATGGAATCATATCGGTAAACCGGAGCCAAGTACGATGTATCATGAATTTTATGATACCTGCAGCCAGTATATTCCCGCACAGTTGACAAATTCCTACGGACTGTACCATGCGAGAGCAATCTATGAAGGACAGAGGCAGGTTACGAAAGAAAAACGTGTTGTAAACTTAACCCGCAATGGCTATATCGGTCAGCAAAGATACGGAGCAATTTTATGGTCCGGAGATATCGCAGCTAGTTGGAGTACGTATAAGAGGCAAATTGCTGCAGGACTTAATTTCTGTGCCAGCGGAATCCCTTATTGGACCTTGGATATCGGAGCTTTCTTTGTTAAGAAGGGGGTTCAATGGTTCTGGGACGGCGATTATGATAAGGGCTATGAGGATCTTGGATACCGAGAATTATTTACTAGATGGTTCCAGTACGGATGCTTTCTGCCAATTTTCAGAAGCCATGGTACGGATTTTAGAAGGGAATTGTGGTATTTTGGAGAACCGGGAACTATGTTTTATGATTCCCTGGTGAAAATGAATCATTTAAGATATCAGCTTATGCCTTACATTTATTCGACTGCGGCTAAGGTATGGAAAGATGATTATACTATGCTTCGTATGCTTGCATTCGACTTTGCAGAGGATGCGAAAGCGAGAGTAATTGACGATCAGTTTTTATTCGGAGAGAGCCTGATGGTCTGCCCGGTTACCGTTCCCATGTATTATGACAAGGATTCGAAAGTAATTGAGGACTCAGTTAAGACAAGGGAAGTATATCTTCCGGAAGGCTGCGGCTGGTATGATTTCTGGACAAATGATTATTATGAAGGCGGACAGACGATCAATGCCGATGCTCAGATCGATAAGATACCTGTTTACGTGAAAGCTGGAAGTGTACTGCCAATGACTCAGGTAATGCAGTATGTCGATGAAGTACCCAACGCACCCATTGAAGTATGTGTCTATACGGGTAAAGATGCTGAGTTTGTAATCTACGAGGATGAAGGCAACAGCTACCGCTATGAGAACGGTGAATATGCACTAACAAAGCTTTCCTGGTCTGAGAAGGAACAAAAATTAGCAGTTAGTGATCCGGTTGGCAAATACAACGGTATGATTAAAAATCGTGAATATAAACTTAATATAATTAAAAATAAATAAATTTGTATATAGGAAAGAGCTTTGAAGAGACTTATTATTTCCTTATCAAAGCGATCGATCTATTATTACCTATCAAAGTAGTGAGCTTCGGAACTTAAAATTAGAAAAATAGCTTATTAGTAAAATTACTTATTAAGAAAACAGCTTATTAGAAAAAATACTTGTTTAGAAATACAACTTAAGAATTTTATAAACATCAGGAGGAAGCACATGCTATATAAGAAGAATTGGGAAGAGAAAAAAACAAAATGGATTAATTACTGGAATAGACAAAATACGGGTAGACCGCTTATGTGCGTTTGGGCCGAGAAGGAAGAGGCTAAGGATTTAGCCTGTGAAGAAGAATTAAAACCAAAAAGCATGGAAGATAAATATCAGGATGCAGAACGTATCGTAGAGCGTTATCGTTATTTTTGCCAAACGCATGAATTTATGGGAGAGAGCTTCCCAAACATCAGTCTGGATTTTGGCCCCGGTTCCATGGCAAGTTACCTGGGTAGTGACATAGTTTTCAATGACGATACGGTATGGTTTGAAGAATGTGTTGAGGATTGGCTTGATTATAAGGAGCTTGAATATGATCCGGATAGTAAATGGTTTCAAAAGCACATTGAATTGTTTCAAAGAGTAAAAGAACTTGTCGGAGATGATTTCCTGATCGGTATCCCGGATATCATGGAAAATATTGATGTTTTGGCTTCCATGAGAGGAGCTCAGAATACCATTTTTGATATGATTGACGAACCGGAAGAAATTACAAGAAGAATCGGACAAATTGATGATCTTTACTTTAAATATTATGACCAGTTCTATGATATTGTAAAGGATACGAAGGATCATTCCTCCTGCTATACCGTATTCCAGATCTGGGGTCCGGGTAAGACAGCAAAGCTTCAGTGCGATTTCTCAGCAATGATGTCACCCGATAATTACCGTGAATTTATCCAGGAGTCCCTAAGACAGCAGGCAAAGCAGCTAGATCATGTAATCTATCATCTGGATGGTCCGGATGCCATCAAGCATGTGGATGCCATCATGGAAATCGAAGAAATTGATGCCCTTCAGTGGACGAGCGGTGATTATGGTCCGGATGGAACCTTCGAAGAATGGTACCAGATCTATGATAAGGCTGTCGCTGCAGGAAAAGGTTTATGGGTAAAGGTTTATTCCGGTGAATTTGAAGAATGGCTTGAGAGACTTGATAAACTAATAGCAAGATACGGAACCAATGCATTATTCCTGTACTTCAATCCAATGCCGATGGAGCAGGCAAAGAAGCTGATGGAACATGCAGAAAAATACTGGTGTGATATCGAAGGCTCCTATATAAAGGAATTAAAAGAAAAGACGTTATAATTCAGCCTAAGATAATAACAGTTCGAGTTTTATCAGGTTGATAGATAAAATAAAGTAAAGTTCTATTAGGCTGTCGAATAATAACTATCAGTGAAATAAACCAAGGGACTCTGCACAATCTCCTTAATGCACTGTTTGGAAGCCATGTTCCGGGTTTTGTCTGCCATATACGAACATTTATGTACGAATATGACATACAAAATGGAGAATGTGTCTTCCAACCTGTGTGTGTGGAGATTGTGCAGAGTCCATTATTTCATACATATTTATATCCCGACAGCCCCCTATTTATATGCTCTAACATCGATATTCCAGCGGGCTGAGCCCTGTCTGCTTCTTGAAGATTCGGCTGAAATAGCCCTGATCATCATAACCGACGCTTTCCCCAATCTGACGGATGGAAAGCTCGGGATTATGCAGCAAAAGATGCTGCGCTTTCTGTATACGAAGAGATATCAGATATTTGGAAGGGCTGGAGTCATAATACTGACAAAATATCTTCGAGAGGTAACTCGGACTGTAGTTCATATTATTTGCTATCAGGTTAAAATTAATATCCTTATTGTAATATTTGATTAAATAATCCTTTAGAAGTGAAGCAATCTGCGCAGGGGTATTATGAGCCGTAGAGGTATTAAAAATATCATCAAAAGAGCTTTGCTGGATTTCATATTTACCTTTTAATTTCAACAGTGCATTCTCCAATTCTTCAGGATCGATTGGCTTTAACAGGTATTCCGTTACCTGAAGATGAATTGCACTTTTCGCATACTCGAAATCAGAAAAGCCACTGGTTATAATAAAATCAATCATTGGATAAGTATCTCTGACCTTCTGTATCAAAGCAATTCCATCCATTTCAGGCATTTTGATATCTGTAATAATTAAGTCAGGTGAGAGCTGTTTCACTAGTTCATAAGCCTGGACGCCTGTCTGGGCTGTCCCTACCACTTCAAAATTAACATCCATATTTTCTATTTTTTTAACTAAGCTGTGAAGCAATAGTTCTTCATCTTCGGCAACTATGACTGTGTACTTCATCCTTCTTATGTCTCCTCTCTTTTTTCAGGTAATTGCGAAACTCATAGATTGTAGATATTGTATACTCAGCAAATACTATTTCGGAGCGAAAGTAAAGTGTTAAAACACTTATGCCCGAAGGAAGCGTTGGAGCGGAGAAATAGTATTTGCTGAGTATACAATTACAAATACTATATAGTTCTGCAATTACCTGTAAAACAACCTTCTTCCAATGGATATGATACCGTGACCATCTTCAGTATTTCCATATTGAAATATCATAGTATCCTGACTGAATATTTTCCATCTCATATATACATTAGCAATACCAAGACCATTAATTTTCATATCCGGCATTCCAGGATGATTATTCATTTCCTGTATTCGGGAGTCAATTGCTTGAATAGCTTCCTCGGAAAATCCATTACCGGAATCAATAATATCAATCTGCCAGTGTGTATCATAAACTCTTCCAATGATGGAAATTGTCCATGGAGGGGCGCAGGTGGTACCGTATTTGATAGCATTTTCAACTAACGGCTGAATGATCAATTTCGGAACTTCCAGCTGCAGTAGGGTGTCCTCGATATCAATGGTATAATTCAAACTAGTTTGGTACCGTACCTTCATACAATACAGATACTTATTGACATAATCAATCTCTGATTGAATACTGACGTTTGTGAAGGAGGTATCTGTAATATACCGCATTATCTTGGAAAGGTTGCGGCAAACAGTGGCAACCTCTTTGGATTGTTCGTTTTCTGCTAATACAATGATGCTATACAGGGTGTTATAGTAAAAATGTGGGTTAACCTGTGCCTGCAAGGCAAGGGTTCGGGATTTTAATTCCTGTTGTCTGGAATCAATCAGTTCGTTCATTGAAATCTTGAGTTTTTCACTCATTTTCTCAAATGCAAGGTACAATTCATGGAGTTCAACATATGGGATTGGATAATTTGCAGTTTTTTCAGCTCCCAGTGTTTCGATTTCCACTTCCTGAAAGATATGCTTTAAATGCTTAATCGGTTTAATCAGAGTACGTGATAAATAATAGGATACGATTAATGATACAGCAAGTAAAACAAAAACAAAAAGCATTAATATATTAATCAGGCGGTTCACCGGTTTTAATATATAAGCCTGTGATTGCACAGTGACATAAGTCCAATCACTATAAGAGGAATGACTGTAGGATATATATTCTGCCTCGTCTGTAAACGTATTATGAATTTCCATTGATCCTTCGTTTGAGGTTTTATGGGAGATATAATCCGGAAGCTTCCTTTTCATCTTACTTGTCAAATCATATGGATAAATTAAAGTGTGATCACCGGAATAGATATAAACCCTAGAAGGGCTTTCTACGGTTTTATTATAGTTTGTTATCGATTTAAAAATATTCTTACATCTTTTTATTGTTTCAACGGCACCTACAGTTTTGCCATATTGATTATTAAAATTACGATATAGAGAAATATACCAGTCACTGTATTTGGTACTCGTTGAAAGCATAGAGGATCGGTAGGAGTTACTAATTAATTTCTTACCGCTTAATTGCTTTACTTCCCCGAGCCAGGGTAAAGTTTTGATATCAATTTTTTTTGTATTGGTTTTTACACCAACCTGTAATACATTCCCAGATAAATCATAGAGGTTAATCTGATCAACCTTCGTATCTGCACCATTAATAGTAACAAATAAATCAGCCATGCTCTTTAAATTATTCCTGGATATATTAAGATTAAAAGACGAATCCAGCTTGTCCTTAACAAGACTACTGTAATTAATGTTAATTGTTACATTATCCATATCATGAATTACAGAATCAATCTGGTTTTGGAAGGAGGAATTTAGTGTGGTAAGAGAATCCACGCCACGTGTGATTAACTGTTTTGATACATATTTATAAAAGAATATACTGAATGCTAGTAAAATCAGAACTACAAGTCCGACATAGTAAAAAAATAGTTTTGTTTGAAGCGTATGATACCGCATTTTGATAATTACTCACTTTCGCTGTTTTATATTTATTATAGCATTTGTACAATAAAAGTACAAATATAACTAAAAAAATGTAAAGAAAGTCCTAATTGTAACTGGAAAAGTGCATAGACCCTAAATTTTGATTTTGCTATACTTTATTCATCAACAAAAGCATCGTATTTCTACATACGATCACTTTAAAGGGAGGGTTAAAATGTTTAAGAAAATCTTAACATTAGTGCTTTGTGTTACTATGACAGCAGCTTTATTTGCTGGGTGTGGCAAAAAATCAGATGACAAGAAAGGTTCAGAGGATGCATCAACCGGTTCATCAAATGTAACTGAGTCAGCTGACAAGGATTTTTCAGGACAGGAACTTAGTATCTTGGTTTCAGCAGGATGGATGGATAACAGATACGATAAGACAATTTCCCGTTTTGAAGATACTTATGGGGTAACCGTGGATGTACAGACAATTCCAGCAGATCAATATTCAGACATTTTAAAGACAAAATTAACAACCGGAACCTGTCCTGATATTTTCTGGATTCAGTCCGACCCGTTTGCAATTCAAACACAAATTGTAACACCTGAAAAATATTGTATCGATTTTACAGGTGCAAAATGGCAAAGCCTTATGCCTGAGACCAGACAAAAATCCTGTGTGTATGACGGAAAATTATACGGCTTACAGATCTGGCATAATTCACCCGAATATGTAATGCTTTATAACAAGTCCCTGTTTGATGAAAACGGATGGACTGTACCGACTACTTATGCTCAGTTAAAGGATCTGTGTGCAAAGATTAAAGGAAAAGGAATTACTCCTTGGTTTATGCCTGGTGCAGATGGCTGGCAGCAACAGCTTGCATTCTTCCAGATCGGCGGCGTATACGAGGAAGCAACACCTGGATTATATGATAACTTAAATAATAATACAGCAACCTTTGCAGACAACAAGAAGATGATTGAAGTTCTTAAGCAGTTTAAGGAATTATCCGATAAAGGTTATTTTGGAGAAGACTGGATTGGTACTGACAGTACAAATATGTCCAACGATTTTGGCGATAGAAAAATTGCTATGGCAATGGCTAACTCCAGTTACATCAAACAGATTAAAGATGATACCGGTTCTAAGGATGAATTCGCACTGTTCTTAAATCCTCTTGGTGATAATGATACTTTCCCGACAAATCCGGGCGGTCCTACCATGTTTGGCTTCAAGGGTACTGAGCATGAAGATCTTGTTAAGACATTCTTTGATTTTGTAGCTACAACTGAAAGCTTACAGGAAATACTTGATAATTCACCTCAATATACAAATCTTGACGTGACGGACACGAATGTAAAGCAGAACTGGTTACCGGAAGAAGAAACATTCATGAAGGCAATTCCCCAAGAAAAGATGCAGTATGGTGTTCTTCAGACCGCTACCAAATACACAAATGCATACTGGATGAATTTTGGAGCTGATATGGTTTCCTTCTGCCAGGATCAGATTGATGCAAACGCTGTTCTTAAGAACATGGATGCAAACAGAGCGGAAGCAGCAAAAGCGGCCGGAGATACTGCTTGGAAATAATATAAAATAATTCAGTAGTACTGGTTGGCGCAGAGGTTAAGAAGAAAGAAAACCTCTGCGCTATCTTTAAGAAGGATTGGAGAACGAATATGAATAAAAAGAGAATTTATCCACAATGGTTTTTAATTATTCCATTAGTAGCTTATGTTGTGTTTTTCCTGTTGCCAAGCTTACTGGGAGTATTTTATTCATTCACTGATTGGAGTTCATATAGCTCTTCAACAGGAATAAAATTTGTAGGTATTCAGAATTATATAGATATTTTTACATCCAATAAGGATTATGTTTCTGGTATTAAGAACACTTTGGTATTCACGTTAATTTCAAATATTGTTAAGCTGATTCCAGCGTTATTCTTAGCTATATTATTACAGGAGGGTTTACGTGGAAAGGGACTTTATAGAACCCTGTTTTACTTACCTTCGATTTTGCCGTTTGTTATTATAGGTTTAGTATTTAAATCAATTTTGAATTATGATAATGGTTTACTAAATGTGATATTTGATACATTACATCTTGACTTCTTAAAACAAAGATGGTTATCAGATTTAGGTATGGTTTGGAAATCAATTTACGGTGTAGATGCATGGCGTGGTATTGGTTACGTTATGACCATCTTTTTAGCCGGATTAAATACAATACCGCAATCCTACTATGAAGCAGCTCAGATTGACGGTGCAAACTTCTGGCAGAGACTTAGACACATTACTTTACCGATGCTGTCAGGCGCTATTATGATTAACTTCGTATTTGGTATTACTTACGGATTAAAAGTGTTTGATATCGTGTATGTATTAACCAACGGAGGTCCCGGTCATTTTACCGAGGTAATGACGACTTATTCCTATCAGCTATACTCCAGCGGACAATATGGTATGTCCACAGCATTAAATTCAGTCCTGTTAGTTATAACATTAATCATTGGCCTCGTTGTCGTTAAGGTAATGAGTAAGAAGGAGGTACAGCAATAATGAAGAAGCGCATCGTTAAGTTATTAAAACAGTTATTTTGCGTAGCACTTAGCTTGGTCGTTGTTCTCCCCTTTTATATGGTTTTGATTAACTCCTTCAAATCGAAAAGTGAAGCAGCTAGAATGAAGCTAACTTTACCGAAGGAATGGTTTTTTGATAACTATACTCAGGTAATTGAACAGGGTCATTTGATCCAGGGTTTCTTTAACAGCTTATCTTATTCAACAATATCTACAATTGTCGGTGTTATAGCCTGTGCAATGGCAGCCTTTGTTGTAAGCAGAAAGCGTACAAAACTGAATTCATTCTTATATTATTTTATCATCTGTGGATTATTCTTCCCAGTGAACTATGTAACTTTAATTAAGGTATTAAATGTTTTCCAACTGACGGACACCAGACAGGGAATTATCATAACTTTCATGAGTGCTATGATCCCCTTCTGTGTATTCACAATTCGTAACTTTGTATTATCCGTTCCAATTGAACTGGATGAGGCAGCAGTAATTGATGGAGCAGGCCCGCTTACCTTATTCTTTAAAATTATAATGCCACTCTTAAAGCCAACGATGGTAACCTGCTTTATCCTTCAGTTCATGGGTGTATGGAACGATTTCTTAACTCCCTTGTATCTGTCCAGTAGAAGTAAGTTGTTCCCGATGACGATGGCAGTATACCAGTTCTTCGGTAAGAATAAAAATTACTGGAACTTTATTTTTGCCGATATTATATTAACCTGTATTCCGGTAATCATTGTTTACTTAATCGGACAAAAATATATTGTCGGAGGAATGACTTCAGGTGCCGTAAAGGAATAAACCAGTATAACACTTTTTAAGAACTCCAAATGAAATCCATGGGAACTCATTTTGGGGTTCTTATTGATTGCAGGTGCTTCAAAGGGTAAGGTATTGAAAATACTTGATAAAATCAGATTTTTAGTTTATGAGAGAAACCATCAGTAATGATAGTTACATTCTGGCTTCGATGTAAAGTTGGAATTCACTAATGGTTTTCTCATATGAAAGACAGGGATGAAAAAGAGCAACTCCTCGCTATGCTCGTCAGACAAGCTCTTTTTCATCCCTAAACCATATTCGAAATCCATAAGTGAATTGACCAACTTTACATAGGCACAAGAATGTAACTATCATTACCGATGGTTTCTCATTATATGTAATGTGCTGATT
>JAEWMT010000041.1 GCA_023393095.1 Bacillota bacterium | reverse complement strand
CCTTGAATGTAAATAGAAATTCCTCTAGATTACTTTGCAGTTTATTGTAATCTCAACCTCTACTTTATTGGTTTTACTAGTTTATTTTACATTTACTTTTAAATTATTAAAGCTATAATAGAACTGTGGACACTGTTTTCAGCTGTTTTTTGCGTACAAAAAGCTGACGTCTGGAAAATACCGTGTAAAAGTAAATTCCACACGATGAATTTACATTTTCAAGGGTTGATCTCTGCCTGTATCATATTTTCAACTGATAATTAGTGTTTCAATAAAGATTGCTTTAGCATGATTTCATCAGCGGGTATTGGATTAAGGCCAGCAGCATGAATCAGCTTGAAATCAAGCAACAACTGAGCCAGTTCTAATGGATTGCGGCCATTTAAACTGGCTCTTGCTGTACAATTGATATGATTTGCCAACAATGTCATGTCTTCCTGTATTAGACCGGTTAGAGGCATACCTTTGGGTATTACCTTCCGAATATACCCATGATTTTTTTCGAGTTTAGCTTTTTGCCAGGATGCCAATGGATCACAGAAAAATACTTTTGTTCTTTCTCCTCCACTTAAACTTTTCTCAACATCTACCGGACCTTTGAATTCAGGACCATTGTCCGTTAGAATAATCGGAAACGTATGGGTGAATGTTTCAAATCCTAGAGCCGATTCAAAACTGTCAAAAACTTTCTTGACACATTCCTTTGTACAATCCGGCATTAGGATAATTAGCATCAGATTACAGTTGCGAAACAGCATTGTTAGCATTACATTACCGGTTTTATTGCTACCATGTACCGTATCAGCCTCAACCACATTTGTTTCGGGGTGTTCCTGTATAAATAACAGAAAATCCTTATAAGTCCTACCCTCTCTGTATGCATAATCTGTGGTTGGTTCCTTCCTCTTCTTTTTACGAGCCTTATATTTTACCTTCTTAGGAAGATCAATGTTTCTTGCGGTAAATATCCCCTGATCGATATAGTTATACAATGACTTCATGGAGCACGGGATCTCATCCTTATGGCCTGCATAAATGTGCGCTATTGACTGTCCACGTTTGAGAAGTGGTGTTATCAAGCAATCTAGTTCATAAAGTTGTTGACGCGACAGAGCTATTCCTTCTCTAGTATCCTTTAGCAGGGATTTATAAGTATCATAAGCCACATTTGCCCGATAAAAAAAGTGAGGTTTACGACAGTCATAAATACTTTGGCAACCATTGCATACATAAGGTGCACGAGTTATGTTCTTGCACATATCCGAATGATAATCCTGGCAGAATGTCCTACAATCATTCTTCATACATATGCAGCATCTTTTCATCCTGTCGCAATCAGGGCACATAGACTGCTTTTGGCAGTAATAACGGTACATACAGTCATTGCTGTGAGCCTTATATCCTTCATCTCCAGTTCGGTGTTTCCTGATTTCTTTAGCAATTGTAGAGTTGTTTTTACCTACCTTATCGGCTATCTTTTTCATTGTGAAACCATGATTCAATCCATCTTCAATGTCATATCGATCCTGCAGAGTAAGATGCTTTTGATATCTGTTATCATTGGTCATATAGTACCTCCTGGGACAGGCAGAAGATCCTACTCCATTATACCTTTTGTGCAAGACTAAATTCCATCTTTTTGAAGGACTAAATTCCGGAAACAGCCGAAAATAGAGCTTTCAACTTCATTTAAGGAAAAATAAAAATTTCGTTTATTGAAAAGGTAAGTTCCACTTTGAAGAAAGGGGTGGAAGTAAGTTTTCTATTCAGATGCTACAAAATTTTGCTACAAAATTTTTTTAGATATTTTTTTATGATAATTGACTTCTTTTATCGAATGTAGTATACTATAGCAGAAATTGTACATCTCATCAGCAAGGGTGCCGGATCTGGTTTAAGGTTCATACTATGAACCTAACGGCTAATAACCCATTTTGCCTTAACCTTCATTAGACCAGGTTGATGGCTTTTTTTATTGCTTAAATTAGAACATGGATAAACTGTATAACAACAGTATAATATAAGAGGAGGAGAATGAATGGCTGTTAAATATGTATTCGTAACCGGTGGTGTTGTTTCGGGATTGGGAAAGGGTATCACTGCTGCTTCCCTGGGTCGTTTGTTAAAGGCACGCGGTTATCATGTGACAATGCAAAAATTTGACCCCTATATCAATATTGACCCGGGTACTATGAATCCGATTCAGCATGGTGAGGTATTTGTAACCGATGATGGTGCTGAAACGGACCTTGATTTAGGGCACTATGAAAGATTTATCGATGAAAGTCTTAATAAAATGTCCAATGTTACCACAGGTAAAATCTACTGGTCAGTATTGTCGAAGGAAAGACGCGGTGATTTTGGCGGAGGTACCGTACAGGTAATTCCTCATATCACAAATGAGATAAAGAGCCGTTTTTATAGAAATGATCAAAGTACTGATACCCATATTGCAATCATTGAGGTCGGCGGTACCGTTGGTGATATTGAAAGTCAGCCATTCTTAGAAGCAATTCGTCAGTTCCGTCAGGAAATCGGTGATCATAATGTTGCTTTAATTCATGTAACCTTAATTCCTTTTATTAAAGCTTCAGGAGAAATGAAGACGAAGCCTACTCAGGCAAGCGTTAAAGAACTTCAAGGAATGGGAATACGTCCTGACATCATCGTTTGTCGAACTGAGCAGGAATTAGAGAACGGTATCAAAGATAAGATTGCTCTCTTTTGTAATGTTCCAAGCAGAAACGTACTTCAGAATTTGGATGTTGAATATCTATATGAAGCACCTCTTGCTTTGGAAAAAGAACACCTAGCAGATGTTACTCTGTCATGTCTTGATCTGGCATGCCCATCCCCTGATCTTTCCGATTGGGAAGACATGGTTCAGTCTCTAAAAAATCCAAAAGAGGAAGTAACCGTTGCACTCGTGGGCAAATACACACAGCTTCACGATGCATATATCAGCGTTGTTGAATCCTTAAAGCATGGTGCTGTTGCACAGCACGCTTCCATCAATATTAAGTGGATTCCCTCCGAGACGGTTACGAAAGAAAACGTTGCTGAGCTTCTTGGCGATGTAAACGGCATCGTTGTTCCAGGCGGATTTGGTGATCGCGGAATTGAAGGCAAAATAAATGCCATTCAATATGCAAGAGAGAATAACATCCCATTTTTAGGACTGTGTCTTGGCATGCAGCTGGCATTAGTAGAATTTGCTCGTAATGTAATTGGATTTAAAGATGCTCATAGTATCGAGTTAGACCCTTCCACCAGCCATCCGATTATTCATCTTATGCCGGAGCAGGATGGAATTGAAGATATCGGCGGTACCTTAAGACTTGGTTCTTATCCCTGCGTACTGGATGAATCCAGCAAGGCATATCAGTTATATGGTGAAAAGACCATACACGAGAGACATCGTCATCGTTATGAAGTAAATAACTATTATCGCAATGATTTCCTTAAGCATAATTTAAAGCTATCAGGACTTTCTCCCGATGGCCGCATTGTTGAAATGATTGAGTTGGACAACCATCCTTGGTTTGTAGCGACCCAGGCTCATCCGGAATTCAAATCCAGACCGAATAAGCCTCATCCATTATTCCGCGGTTTTGTTGGAGCTGCTCTGAAATGCATCAGAGAAAACGGATGATAATAACAAAAATAGGGTTCCGATAAATATAGCAAAGTCTGCGAGGTTAAAAACGATATTCTTTAGTTTTTTACACTTATTTATATTAATACTAAAGTAATCAACCACATAGCCCCGCAGATATCGATCTGATACATTACTAATGGCTCCCCCAAGTATGAAAGATAAACCCAGCTTATATAATTTATTACCCTTCTTAGGAAGCATAATAGCAAAAAGGAGAAGTACAAGACCCAAGCATATAGCAGATGCGGTCTTAACTATCTCCTTTTTATTGTCCATAAAATTAAGCATAGCTCCTCTGTTATAATATTTATGGAGAATGATTTTTCCATTTAAAATTTCTTTTTTATCATCTTTTTGAAGCTTTGCTTCTACATAATTCTTAATTAAATATTCACCTATTACGATCAATATAATTATTAAAACATAGATCATTCCATTTCTCCTTTCAATTCATTGACATCTAGGTTATTGCGAAACTATATAGTTTTTGTAATTATATACAATATCTATATTTTATGGGCTTCGCAATTACTTATTACTGGCAGCTTAAGTGTTCTAAAATAAACTGAACTCATTAGGTCACAAAAGCTTTGTATTAATCACATTCTCCCCAAAGCTGCTTCTAATATTCTGATTGGAGGGATAATGAAGGATAAATATCTCCTCCAATGCAGGTTATAATCTGATTCTTAAGAAGTTCAAAATCCGGGTCATAAAACAGCTTAACTCTTTCACTGCTAAGTAATTCCTCTACTTTGTAATTACTGATTATAACTCCATTCTTGATATCGTTTCGTATACGCTTCTTCCTGTTCCTTATCTTCCAGGCTATGATAGCATTCTGCCAGCCTCTTTAAAGGATAATCGCCTGCATAGTGTATGTTCAATTCACATTCCGCTTCATAAGCAGCATTATAATACCAAATACAAGCTTCCTTATAATCCCGAATATACATGAAGTATTCACCCATTTCATAACAAACCTCAGCCGTTCCCTTACCATCTGCTATGTTTCGAAGACTATATTTCATAATTCCGATCATATCACCCTTTAGACGATAGCAACGAACCAGAATACATTCACAAATCTTACGTTCTCTTTCCGTGCATTCTTCTTTATCCATGAAGGATTTATAATAGGAAAAGGCTTCTTCAAAATCTTGATCATTTCCTGCAATGTACAGCTCCCTGGCGTACATTTCAAAAAGCTTTGGTGACAACTCCCCTGTCTGCTGAAGGGTTCTTTGAAATGTTTTAAAATCCCTTCCTGCATGATTGGATATCGGCATATGTAAAATGGTAATATCGCTATCATAAACCACCGGAGCCAATATAATACTTTCGTGTACCGGATCGATCCAGCGAAAATTTCTAAGGCGTTTATAAAGCTTCGGTCGGTATTCCTCATCAAAGTTGTAAGTAGTATTGAAGCAAAGCTGATTTGCATATTTCATCTGGACAATCTCAATTTCAGGCAGCAGATTCTGCTTTAAAAGCAGAAACCGCTGTCTGTTTTCCTCATCAATTACCTCATCCGCATCCGCTGCATAAATATAATCCATATTCGCCTTTGAGAAGGAGTAATTCCTTGCTGCTGCAAAATCATGAATCCATTCAAAATCATATATTTTATCCGTATATTCTGCTGCAATTTGTTTCGTAGCATCGGTTGAGCCCGTGTCTACTATGATAATTTCATCAGCCAGATCTTTCAGAGAATCCAGGCATCTTCCTAAAACCTTTTCCTCATTCTTAACTATCATACAAACACTGATTGTAATCACGCCAAACTCCATTCCGCCACTTTACTGCAGCTGTATCCATATATAAATCATTTGTTTACTTTTAATTTAAGCCTAAGGTTTAATTATTCTTTATGTAATCGGAATACTCTTATACTTAATAATATTATTAGTCTTATTAATTTCATATACAGTAATATGACTCTTACCCGCTTCTACAGCTATATCAGCACCTGAGGTAAATAAATGAGTCGTCACTCCAGTAAGAACATCCTCGACATTTTTTCCTGTCACTAACGCATCACCGAATACATAGACTAAAGTATCGTCAGTTGCAGCAGAGCCCGTCATCGTAAGTTTTATATTGCCGGCTGCATCTTTCTGTGATGCAGATATCGTTAAGGAGCCTGCCGGGGTAGGATTCTTAATCGTCAACTTTACTGAACTCTTATCTACGGTTCCCTTCGCAAAGGTAATGGTTAGTGCACGGTTTAAGCAGTTTGACATCTGCTTAATATCATCACCGTTTAAAGATAATTTTAGGTCATCACCTACCGTACTTGATGTAAAGCGGATCTCTTTTGTTCCTAGTTTTACACTTGATACCGTATCTTCAAACTTTTCTCTGCCATCCACACTTAACTGAATATCAATATTAAGTGAATTTGTATAACCTTTTATGAAGGTAAGTGAATCTTTTTTAACAACCGGAACACAGGGGTAGCTGATCGCAAGTGTTTGATATGTAGATGCAAGCTTATAGGAAATTGCACTTGAAGTAGCTGTCGCTGTCTTCGATTTAATCTCCTTTTGTCTTACATATATGGTTGAATCCTGAAGCGCTTTGCTAGCAAGAATTTTAACTCCGGTACCCTTTGTTACAGCTGACCAGCTTGCATGTGCCAAATCGAATTCCGCTCCATTTTTTACGAAACAATATTCATAAGGCAGATCTACTGATGCATTTGGTATCGTAAGTGTTATGTATGAATTGCCAAAATAGCTAACATAGATATCGTCATTCGATTGTGGCTGTGTCAAATCAGGATCCCCTAGCTGTATATCTTCATTAAGTTTGCGTTGAGCATCCAGATCTATCGTCGTAATTTTTGATGATGCTGTTTTTGAAGTTGCATAGCTTCGGACATCAACAAGCATTGCAGGAAAGGCCTTGGTTGTTCCATTCGCTTCAATCCCGACACTGTCTGCTAACTCAGTAAGCGATACTGTCCTTGTTGCTTTGTCAGTTATTTTAATCCATTTTGATACCGTCCTGGTACTGTCTGAATTTGTAACCGTTACTCTATATTCCTTACCATAGGGAATCGCTGCAGTGAATTTCGATCCATCCACGCCAGTAACTATCTTGGCTGCTTTCTTTGGTATCTTAACCTTGTATACATTACTATAGCGTCTTCCTATTGTACCATCAAATATGCCACCGTTTCCTGTGTCATCTACTGCCACAATACGGAAATAAATATAAGCTCCTCTTACCAAAAATTTCTCAACCTGTGCAACTTTAAGGGTGGCTTCGGCATTCTGCCACTGGCCGTTATCGCCCTTTCTCCATTCTAGGTCTTTAAATTCAATCGGTTTTTCTCCAGTTCCTTCTGTTGTCATTATATTGACAAGGGATGCAATTGATTTATCCGGATCAAGATTGTCGATATTAGAATAGTCAATTGTTAAAGTCAGCTTTTCAGTCTTTTTTCTTATTACTACTTTTGACTTCGTTGCATCCTGATCTCCTTTAATTACAATAATACTTTCTGTTGTGGGAGATAGCCATGATATATCTATTGTAGTTAAGTTACCACTATCTGCTGGTATACATTCCCATATATCTCTCGATGCCTCGGTATCGGTAGCATAGTATATCTTACTGTTTCCATTGTTAGCAACGATTAAATTTTCGTTAGAATAATCTACTTTATCCACCTGTACTGGGGTTGCGGCAGCATATACAGGATGATGTGGAATAAACATCACACCAACAAGCATAACTGCAAATAGCATAACTAATTGTAACCATTTCCTCTTATGTTCCATAAATAGCACCTCCATATGCTCAAGACAAATAATAAATCTCATTATATCGCTATGTTATTTTATTACTTTTCTGGCGATATTTAAATAGTATTTTAATTAATTTAAGCAGTATCATATGATATGTTTATCGGCAGAAAAGGGGTAATGCTTTAGGTTTTATGATGGAAAAGGGGGAAAGGAGTTCTTAAGGAAGTATTAAAATTTATAAATACCCCATTAACAACATCTTGTTAATGAGGTACTTTCAAAACACTTTATAAATCTTCTTTCAGTATTGCCATAAATACAATATCTATATATTTATTATTGATACAAACATCCTGCTTAAAATATCCCTCCATTTGAAAGCCCGCATTTTGATAACTTTTAATTGCTCGTTTATTGTTTGCCAAGACTCGTAGAAATACTTTATTTAATTTCAATTCTTCAAATGCATATTTTATGATTAAGTTAGCAGCTTCCGTACCTAATCCACGCGCTCTATAATCATTTTCGCCTATAAAAATACCATATTCACATTTACTATTTTTATAATCGATATCTCGTAAATAAACGCTTCCAAATGATCTTTCAATCTCATTATCCATAATAATAAATTGTACAGCCTTACCAGTTGCCACAACATTGTTAAGCCATTCTAAATGTCCTTGTTTAGTGAATGGATCCTGATTTACAAAATATCTTTTTACATCTTCCTGATTTCTCCAGCGAAGAATATCATCAGTATCAGAAGCTTCAATTTCTCTCAAATATATATGCTCTCCAATCAATTTCATATTTGATCCACCTTATTGTATCACATTTTATAAAAAGCTTTAATTTTTGAGATGATGTAATCTATTTTCTTATCTTCAAGGCCATAATACATTGGTAATCTTAGCAATCTGTCACTTTCTTTTGTTGTATATCTATCTTCACCAACAAAATCCCCATATTTTTCTCCAGCAATTGATGTATGTAGAGGTACATAATGAAATATTGCCTTGATTCCTGATTGATTTAAATAATTCATCAGATTCGTTCTATCTTCCAGATTTTTTGTCTTTATGTAAAACATATGGGCATTATGACTGCATTCTTTTGGAATAATAGGCAACTGCATTATATTTTCATCTTGTAGTTGTTTCAATTCGTCATAGTACTTACCCCAGATTCTTAATCGCTTCTCATTGATTTCATTCGCTATTTCCAATTGCGCATAAAGGTAAGAAACGTTCATCTCACTTGGTAAATATGATGATCCGATATCGACCCAGCTATACTTATCGACAAGTCCTCTAAAAAATTGAGCTCGATTTGTCCCCTTTTCTCGAATTATTTCTGCGCGCTTTATGTACTTTTCATCATTAATAATGATGGCTCCACCTTCACCCATAGTATAGTTTTTTGTCTCGTGAAAGCTATATGCTCCAAAATCACCTATGGTCCCCAAATACCTGTCTTTATATTTTGCCATTACTCCTTGGGCGGCATCTTCAATAACCAATATATTTCTTGATTTTGCAATCTCCATTATCTTGTCCATTTCACAGCCAACACCTGCATAGTGTACAGGAACAATGGCTTTTGTCCTCTCGGTTATTGCATTTTCAATTAATTTTTCATTAATATTAAGGGTATCCGGTCGTATATCGACAAATTTAACTTTTGCACCTCTGATGACAAATGCATCTGCAGTTGATACGAACGTAAAAGAAGGCATAATTACTTCATCGCCCTCCTTGATGTCCGCTAAGATAGCTGCCATCTCGAGCGCATGTGTGCATGAAGTTGTTAATAACACTTTTAATGCATTGAAATTATTTTCAAACCATTCTGAACATACTTTAGTAAATGGGCCATCCCCATTCAACCTTTTATTTTTAGTAATCGCCTCGTTTATATATTCAATTCCTTTATTACACATGATTGGTTCGTTAAAATTAATCTGCACTTATAGCTTTCCCTCCAGCATTAAGATTGTTTCTTCAATCCTATTTAAATTATTTTTTAAATTGCCGGTTAAATCTGTCTTTTTATGTGTATAATTAATTCCCTTTATACTTTGGTCTTTATAAAATTCTTTATCTTGTTTGTATTTTTTAATAACTGCTTCCATCTCTTTGTAGTCTTTGCAAATAAAATCTACTCCAACATTACCTGCAACATCTCCTTCCGAGAGCGTAATAACCGGAACTCCTGAAGATAGAGCTATAAGTGCACTGGTACCTCCTCCTTTTCTCGGAGGATTTAGAAATATATTGGAAATAGTAATGAAATTGACGAAATCCTCCTGCCAGCCCATAAAATGTACCCTGTCCTTAAATATGGCATCGATAAAATAGGTTTCGTAATTAGGATATTTTCCAATTAGTAAAATTTCTATTTCATTATCACTAAGCATAACGTGTCTTAACATACCAATAAAATCAGTTGTAATTTCTGCATCTAAACGGTTACCTACTATAGCAATAAGAAATACATTTTTAGACAGACCATATTGGGCCCTATTATGGGGATTGGTTGGTTTATCCAAACTAAATATAAACTTATCATTTAAAACAACTTGATTATTATTATCCAAAATGGAGATTATTGATCTATCGTCCTGAGATTCACCATTTTTGTTAAGTGATAATAATATTGGAGCATCTGATACTGGGTACCCATATCCCATTGACATAGATACAACTGTTGTAAAACTGTTACATGCATCTGCCAGCGGATGAATAGATCCCATATCATATACAAATAACGGATTAAATTTATTAATTTTATTAATTAACATTTTTAATTCTTCTATGTTATTTTCTTCAAAAAGTAATTGTCTACCACGGATCGGAATGTTTTTGTAAACAATGATAAATTCATCATTTAATTCTTCCCCTTTATAGAATATCTCCCCATCTTCATAAAAAGCAATATAATTTCCATCTAAATAAGACAATCGATTCTCACTGAAACTATCAAACCAAATTAACTCATCTATATATGAATTCCTAATCGGAGATGTTATTAAAAACACTTCCATCCCTAGATTTTTCTCTAATTCATAACATTGTTCAAGTATCATTTTACTTGGCGCATGATTTAAGCCTAATAATTGTTCCGTAATTACAACAATACGGTTTTTATTTCTATTTTCATATGGTATAAAATTTCGAGAAATTTCTATTGAATTACAATATTTTTTTACATTATATGAATGAAGTCTTCTTCTCAACTGATACAAGTCTCCATGATCGCTATACCTAAATATTTCATAAGCTATAAGGAATTCTAATAATACACTCTTATATATATTGATATTACTGTTAATGATAATGTCTGTAATTCTCTCAATAATTTCATCGGTATGTACACAATATAACAAAATTGATAATAAATAAATATGCATAATTGAATCTTGTTCAAATTCAGTATTCAAAATATTATAAAATTCTAACTTATCTGTATTAGTTAATGACAGATATAATTTATTAGTGCTATTCATTTTTTCTTTAATATAAGGGGAATTTAACAATTGGTCTTTATTGTCCAGACCATTGCTCAAGGCTAGGCTTTCATTTGCAAAGCTTACAATTTCAATTATATTTTTAATTATCTCTGTAATAGTTTTATTCATATCTGTCTCCTATAAATTAGCTTTTCTACCACTTTCATCAATAATCCGTGGTCTATGTTGTCAAAGAGTCCCTTTACATCCAGTTTAATTACATAGTCACATCTCCAACATCTTTCTCTTGCCTTTACTACCGCATCAAGTGCTGATTTGTTCGGTCGATACCCATATGAATCTTCATGGAATATCGGTTCCACAACTGGTTCCAAATGCATCCGTGCAAGCATCTGTGCAATCCTGTCTACTATTGTAGGTAAGTTTTGTACAGCCTTTTCCCTAATCGTTTCCCACCATGGCTCTTTACCGTAGAAGTATTAGGGTTGTTTGACAGATTTGCCTGTACATTTCCTGCCGAAGGACCTTCCTTCATCATCTATATGCCTTTCATAGCACACCACCACCGCACGTACGTACCGCCCGGTATACGGCGATTCCTTAGTTTTCACAGATTTTCAGATAATAAGTTAAACTCAATAATCCATTGTAACCAGAATACTAGCATGTCTGTTCTAGTATATGCTCCAGTCGTATGATTGCAGGCTCATAGTCTACGCAATTACGATAGTATGCGACTGCTTTCTCACTGTCCCCTAGGCATTCATATATAGCTCCAATATTATAAAAGGCCAGATAGCTATTCACGCCTTCCATCTTGCTGGTATTATATGTTGCAGCTTTCTCAAATTCAATAATTGCTCTTTCAAAATATTCGTTATTCATTAAGATTAACGCAATTAGAAAAACAAAATCGGCAGATTTCGAGAATTCATTATAAATATTTAGAAGCTGCATCGCCATCTCGTACTGTTCGGAATTAATTAATGAATAACCATACATCTCCACCATATCCTGTACATATTCAAGCCGAATATCTAAATCAAAATACAAAGCTTGTCCAAAATAATCACTGGCACTTGTATATTCTTCAGCCATATAATAACTCTTGCCAAATTGGTATAGAAGATACGGATCATTCGGAGTAGCAGAAAGTGCCTTTTTTAATAAAAGTATATTCCTATCGGATTTCTTCCTTCTTGTTATAATATCTCCGTCATAGCCTAAATGGTTAACTTTCAGAGGAATGTTAAAAATAGTTCTTTCCATTTCTATTATTGGAGTAATCTGCTCGTGAATTACTCCATTGTACTCGTAATATACCTTTGAAAATAGCCTGCTAAGTCTCTCGCTAGACATATATTTATTGCCGTTTCGCGTGAATTCATTAGTAAGTAGTATTCTTCCAATTCCCGAAGGGTTTAATTGTATCAGTCTTTTTATTTCATTAATATCGATATTTTCAACATATTCATCCGCATCAAGGACAAGAATAAATTCATTATCTGATTTACTAATGGCATAATTACGCGAAGCCGCAAAGTCGCCATTCCAAGTATAATCAAAAACTTTATGAGTATAACGCCATGCAATTTCCTTCGTCGAATCCGTAGAACCAGTATCAACTATTACAATCTCATCCATAAAGCCTGCTATACTACTGAGGCACCGATCCAGATTACTTTCTTCATTTTTAACAATCATACAAAGTGATATTGCTGACATAATATTTCTCCTGATATATGTTTATCATATACTTTAATTATTTGTTTATACAAAAAACAACCATTATTAAAGAAAACCACAATTACTACAGTGTACTACTTCTAAGAACATAGATATTTTCAATACTATAGCAGACCAGCGGATATCTTCAAAAAAAGCAATTTCAGGTCCAAAACATGGGAATTTATATTTTCCTAACATCCTCGTAATGTGCGTATAAGTCTAGGTAATTCATAAATTTCCATATCTTATGCCCTCAGGTAGTCCGGATGTTATCCAATATAAATGGTTCAATAGAGGGTATCTTTGAATCTGTTTCATCCATTTCACACTCAGTCCAGCTTTTTCGGACAATAGCGTATACATTCTCTTCATTATATAGATATAAATGAGCACCCCAGCATGTGAAATCAGAAAAGGCTTCACTTTTATATAGAGATTGCAACGCATCATGCGAATTTGGTGTTTCCAGAATGATTTGACTCTCATGCTCTCCTTAAGATATATTGCTAACTTACTTAAATACTCCGCAGGATCTTCTAAATGCTTCAAAACATGAAATAAAGTAATAAAATGAGAACTTTCATAAAATCCATTCTTGATATGATCAAAGGATGAAAGAATGACCAACTTGCATTCCGTACACTCCATAACATTTATTATCTGCCGGAATACATTCCCTGACATCTCTCGATGCCTCGGTATCGAGAGTATAATTAATCTTACTGTTTTCATTGTTAAAAACAAATATATTTTTATTATAATACTACTGTAGCCACCTGTACTGGGGTTGCTGCTGCATATGCAGGATGATGTGGAATATACATCACACCTACAAGTATAACTACAAATAGCATAACTAATTGTAACCATTTCTTCTTATGTTCCATAAATAGCACCCGCATATGCTTAAGACAAAATAACAACTCATTTGTAATCAAAATAATATTTTAAGTTATTTTTAAAGATATGAAAAGAGCCTTCTACATAAAAACATTCTATCATATTATATCGGCAGAATTACTGAGATACTTAAGATTTTCTTATCATAAAGTATTATGAAAAATTTATAATTCTATAAATTCCATCCTAAGATATATAATGAAAATATCCGATATAATTTGAGTAAAATCTTTATTTTTTATTTATTTTACGTTTTAATATCTTTATAATATTTAAACATAAGTGCCAGATAAGGAGGCTGAAAATGAAAGTAGTAATATTAGCTGGAGGATTAGGGACACGAATTAGTGAAGAGTCGCATTTAAAGCCAAAACCAATGATTGAAATCGGTGACATGCCGATCTTATGGCATATAATGAAGATTTATTCATCCTATGGCTTAAATGAATTTATCATTTGCTGTGGATATAAAGCTTATGTAATTAAAGAATATTTTGCTGATTATTATTTGCATCGAAGTGATGTAACCTTTGATTTCAGCAATCACAATAATATGATTGTACATAACAATTTTTCAGAGCCATGGAAGGTAACGTTAGTCGATACGGGAATCAATACCATGACAGGCGGACGTATCAAGAGAGTTCAAAAATATATTGGAAATGAGACCTTTATGCTTACCTATGGTGATGGTGTTAGTGATATAGACTTATCTAAATTATTGGATTTTCACCAAAACCATAGAAAGACAGCAACCATAACTGCAGTTAATGTCAGTCAACGATTTGGCGTATTAGATATTAAGAAAGATAACACCATAAAAGCTTTCCGTGAGAAGAGTAATATGGATGGAAGTATGATTAATGCAGGTTTTATGGTAATGAATCCTCAGATATTCGATTATATAGAAGGTGATAGTACTGTATTTGAGAAAGAACCATTAGAAAGGGTTGCCGAGATGGGTGAATTAAAAGCATATAAACATGAAGGTTTCTGGGAATGCATGGATACTCAAAGAGATAAGCAAATGTTGGAAGAACTATGGGCTTCGGGTAATGCTCCATGGAGGAAATGGTAATGAATTTAGAATTTTATAAAGGAAAAAGAGTACTTGTCACCGGGCATACAGGATTTAAAGGCTCTTGGCTATGTAAGTTACTTTCCTTATCCGGTGCTGAAGTATTCGGCTATTCCTTAGAACCTCCAACTAATCCAAACTTATTCCAAATCGCTAATATAAATAAAGATATTCACTCTGTTCACGGAGATATTCGAAACCTAGAATTCCTGTTAAAAACCTTTAGAGAGGTTCAGCCTGATATCGTAATCCACTTGGCCGCCCAGCCTATCGTAAGAGATAGCTATAAAAATCCCGTATACACCTATGAAACAAATGTCATGGGTACCGTAAACCTCTTAGAATGTGTACGATTAAGCCCAAGTGTGAAGTCCGTTCTGAATGTCACTACCGATAAGGTATATCAGAATAGAGAGTCGGAATGGGGATATCGTGAGAATGAGCCCTTAGATGGATTTGATCCTTATTCGAATAGTAAATCCTGCTCTGAGTTAGTTACTCATAGCTACAAGAATGCTTTTTTCAATGATAGCAATGTCCGTGTATCTACCGCTAGAGCTGGAAATGTCATTGGCGGTGGTGATTTTGCAAATGATAGAATTATCCCTGATTGTATCAGAGCTGCCATGCAAAAAAATACCATCATTGTTCGCAACCCCCACTCCATAAGACCTTACCAACATGTTCTGGAACCGTTGATTGCATACCTCATGATTACGCAAATGCAATATGAAGATAAAGCTTACGAGGGCTATTATAATGTGGGTCCCGAAGAAGCTGATTGCATCCCTACGGGAAAACTAGTTGATTTATTCTGCCATCAATGGGGCGAGGGGCAAATTTGGGAAAGTAAATATGACGGGGGTCCGCATGAAGCTGCCTTCTTAAAGCTCGACTGTTTAAAAATCAAGAACACCTTCCATTGGCATCCTCGCTGGACTATCGAAACAGCAATTCAAAAGACTATAGAATGGTCAAAATGCTACTTGAATCAAGGTGACATAAGAGCCTGTATGGATCAGCAAATTGCAGATTACCATCGTACATCATCGATAAATGAATGATTTAAGGAGGATAAAGA
>JAEWMT010000040.1 GCA_023393095.1 Bacillota bacterium | reverse complement strand
ATCACTTGAGCCGGTCTTCGCCATCTGAATATATATACACGCATATTCATTAATTTAGTTTAATTTCTGACTTTTGACACCCTAATCCTAAATAAAAATAAATAGAAAGGAGAGAATTTATGAAAATTAAAAAATTGTTAGCACTAATGATAACTATCGTAATGGTAGCAACACTATTCGGTGGATGTGCGAAGGATAAGAAAACAGAGAACACTTCGAAAGAACAAAAGCCGACAGGCACCGTAACTAAGGGAGCGGATGCCACTGGATCAGATAACGGAAGTATCAAATCGGCAGCAGATGCGGCTGCCAAATTTCCTATTAAGGTAACAAATGATAATGCAAGTATTGAAGGTGGTACGCTTAAGGTTGCTTTGGTTGCCGATTCTGCTTTTGCAGGAATTTTGAACAGGTGTTTTTATGAGGATGATTACGACGATCAAATTTTGAAATGGTTTACCGAAAGCATAATCAGCTCTGATGATAATTTTACTGCTGATCAGGACGGAGCAGCTACCTATGAGTATGATACAAAGGCAAAAACGATTACTCTTCATATGAAAGAAGGGGTAAAGTGGCATGACGGAGAACCGGTTACTCTGGATGATCTGGTTTATGCATATGAGGTACTCAGTGATAAAGATTATGAAGGTTTCCGATATGATCAAAATGTAATGAATATAGAAGGCGTAAAAGAATACCATGCTGGAAAAGCGAAAAAGATATCCGGTCTTGAGTTATCAAAGGATAAGATGACACTGGTAATACACTTTATTAATTTTTATCCTTCCATTCTTGTCGGAGGTTTCTGGACGTATCCTATACCAAGACACTATTATGGGGATATGGCGGTAAAGGATATGCCTGCTGATGCAAAGACCCGAAAAAATCCGATAGGCTTTGGTCCTTTTAAGGTAAAGAATATTGTACCGGGTGAATCGGTAGAACTAGAAAGGTTTGATGACTACTGGCAAGGAAAACCGAAGTTGGATGGAGTTACAATATCGGTTGTAAAACCTGAGTTAGTACCGGCTGCTATGAAGGAAGGAAAATATGATATCGCTGAATTTTCTACACAGCAATATCCTGATTATAAAGAACCTACCAATTATCAATATCTTGGTGAGGTAGAGACAGTATTTAATTATACTGGTTTTAAACTAGGAAAATGGGATGCAGATAAGACGGAATGTATCTATAATCCTGATTCAAAAATGGCGAATGTAAAGCTTCGCCAGGCAATTGGATATGCGTTGGATAATCAAACGCTTGCAGAGAATTTATATAACGGCCTACGTTTTCCGGCAACATCAATTATCACACCAAGACATTCCACATATCAGGATAAGAATTTAACAGGCTTTTCATTCGATAAGGAGAAGTCGAAACAGTTATTGGAGGAAGCAGGCTATAAGGATGTGGATGGAGACGGTTATCGTGAAGATCCAAAGGGTAATAAGTTTACCATAACCTGGGCTGCAATGGACGGTGAGAATGCAGATGCAATCGCTCAATTTAAAATGCAATGTTGGAAGGATGTAGGCTTGAAGGTTGAATTATATAACGGGCGTCTTACCGAATTTAATGCATTTTATGATGCAGTGCAAAAAGATGATCCGAAAATCGATATGTATGATGCGGCATGGGATACAGGCTTTGATCCAAATCCAGGTCCCCTTTGGGGACGTGAAACAGAGGCAAACTATACGAGATATACAAGTAATACCTTTGATTCCATTATTAAAGATATCTCCTCCGATCAGGCCTGGGACACTAACTTCATGACACAGAAGTATAAAGAATGGCAGGAAGCTTTCTTTAATGAAGCTCCAGCGATCCCTACTATTTGGAGAATTACGCTTACGGCAACTAATAACCGTGTAAAGAATTATGAAGTTACTAATCCTGATATTAAAGGAACATATCATTTAATTGAGTTGACTGCAAATGAGACGATGAAATAAGTAATTAATAATGAAGTTGCAAAGAGGTAAACTGTACCCTGTAAGTTCGACACAGAAAGAAACTGTGTAAGACTTACAGGTTATAGTTTACTTTTTTATTAGAGATGTAATACCAATGGTTGTGTATATAATTAATTTTATCAGGCTAGTTTTACGCTCCATATGATTGGATGAATTCATTACATCAATGCTTCATAACGTTTATCCGTAGGTCTTGGAATTACTGTACATTTTACTAAAAGGTCGCTGACATTCAGGATCAGTAATTTGCCAACTAAGAATTGAAACCGGCCATTCTACTGGCTTTTTATAATGGAAGCAAAAGTAGAACTGCACATACAATAGAGAATATTTAATAAAATACGCTCAAATGCCGATAAAAATTATATTAGTACATTGTATTTAAATTAACTGGATCGTTAAACTTGTCTGAATTTCCATGGTATTGACTGCCATATAAGAATAACGACAATTACTATACAACTAGATGAAGGATGTGTTAATCATATGATATTATTAAAAGCAAATTCTGAATTAAAAGTAATATTTCGAAAACTGATTAATACGATGGGAATACAGTTAGATTGGGAAGATATCTTTGTGATAAAGGATAATAATCTGCTACTGGCCGGAAGAGACGGTGTATTATTATTTGACTTTGAAAACAGAGTAATAAGTGCGAATTCTACAAAAGTAAACTTAAAGGAAGATTCAATCGAGCAGATTACAAATAATGAATTATTGCAGAATGTGTTAAACATGACCTTATATGTTTTCGGTAAATGGGGAAAAATCAAAGGACTTACCGTTGAGAAGGATTATCAACAGCTCAATCAGTTGTTAGGGTACTTTCTTGGTAAGCTCAATGTTGATCCGGTATTGACCGCAGATAATCTTATCTTTTATAAAGATAGAACTTCCCTTTCCTATGAAGAAATAATTCATACTATCTTAGAATTACAGGAAAATGATGAGGAAAAGGATAAGAGAAATGGAGAAGAAAATACAGAGACAGAAGACAGTGAACAGGAAGAGGATAAACTATCAAAAAGAAAATATGATATTGGTTTATGGCATAAAATAGTCTGGATAAGCGGACGTCACACCTTTGAAAAAGAAGATATATCCGAAAGCGATAAAGTGAAATCACGCATCGGTAATAATTTTTATATGATCGCTTACAAATGTCCCATTTGCGGTGAAAAGCTTTATTTGGTGATTTATCCGGTGGGAAAAGAATTATTAATCGAAACGGACGAGAAAGGAGTCTATCTGGCAAGAGCCTATACCTGTTATCATTGCCACCGACTCTTTACTCCAAAACCTCATATGCTTTTAATGGAAGGAAATGTATACGAGCTTGACTTTGAAGATGATGCTGAGGCTTATGAAGACTACTTGGAAGTGATCGGGAAACAGGGTGATAGAACCTCAAATTGCAATTTTAATGAATATGAAATGGACTATAATAAGCAAAATCGTATAAATGAGAGCAGCTTAGAAAATATCTGCGATCATATAGATTCAATGTCCGAGCATGAAATCTATGAACTTCAGGATAAGATGGACTCAGGGTTTTATCCGTCTAAAAGTACTGAAAAGTATTATAAAATAGTAGATGCTGAACTGAAAAATAGAAGGAATCAGTTAGAGAGAAAAGCTGGTAGCCAAGATAAGCAAAAGAAAAATAAACATAAGAAGAAGTATATTAATGCTCCTTCTGCTTTAATGAAACGTCATACGAAGGAAACCTCCGATCATTCTAAATTGAGAAACAGAATACAGAGAGCTAGCAGTAAAAGATCGGAATACAGAATCAAATCGGAAGGTGCTGTTAAATCCTTTGACGATAGAAAAGTAGATTCAAGCAGGAAGGCAAACGGTAAAGAAATATCGAAATTCAGTGCCAACCCGAGCTACAGTATCAACCACAAAAGCAGTATAGTACCAGAAGATAAGAAGCATTCCAATGAGCTTACAAAGCTCGAGAACGGCATATTTGCTGATAATCAATTAAATCCACAACAAAAGAAAGAGAATGGTGAACCGGGGGCAGAACTGCGTGTTGGTTATACTACGGTGCATTCTGAGAAATTGCCCAATAATACAAACCAGGAAGGTCATGATAAAGTAAAAGATAATGGCATGCACCATGCTTTTAATAATAACAAGGAGCAAATACTACTTCAGAAGGTACAGGACTGTAAACAAAAAAATTATGTGAATATCATGCGAACCATGGAGGAGATGAAAAAAGAAGATTGTAATGATAAGCTAAAAGAAAATATCTTACAAACCTTGAAGGACTTATTGGACAAACAGGGTAAAAAGGAATTAGATGCATTACGATTAAAAATACCGAATAGGATAAGTAAAGAACAGTATATACAGTTGAAAGAAACAATCGAACAGTATGGAGAAATTGACCATAGTACATACATAAAACATTTGGATTATATCAGGGATGAATCCGAAGAACAGGAAATTGCCGCCTATATCAAACAAGCCAATGCAAAAGATAGAAGCTCTTTACAGAAACTGCAAGGTAAGCTGAAAAATGAGAATTTTGAAGGACGAAACGTCGCCCCATTTCTTGAAAATATCCAGGATAAGATTCATTCCATAGACGAAGCGGCTATTCGGAGGATTTGCCCGGATCCAGACAGTCTTTCCTTTGATGAGGGACTCAAGGCGTATAATGAAATAGCTTCGATAGAGATACTGCCAGATATAAAATCGAATATCCTTGGAGCAATAGATAAACGCCTAACTAAAATCAAGAGGAATGAATGTGAGAAGTTAGTTAATAAACTTTCAAAAGAAATGGGTAAGGCGTTACAGGAGCATTCCAGAATACATTTCTACCAGGTAAAAAAAGAAATGCAGAATCATATGGAAGAGGAAGAAACTCAAATCATTCATAGAGCGCTTGATAAATATGCATCCGAAAGGGGAAGATATGAATTTCCAATCTTAATTTGTGATGCGTCCTCTAAAGAGAATGGAGGGAGAGGATTTGTTCTGACTCCGGATCATATATTCTATAATAGCATATTGAATTCGGGCGTGATAGACATTATGAAGATTAACAACATTATTACACGGAAAAAAATGAATCATAGCTTGGTATATGCAGATACCGAAAATGCAGGTCTTATAAAATTATCAAATTCTCTGAAATTAGATAATCTGAATTTGTTTATAAGTGTATTGAATGATTTTATTTCCTATCTTAAGGAAAAACCGGAATCAAGGGATATCTCTTATATGGTGAAAGAAAAGCACAGTGTGAAATGCTGTTACCGTTGTGGTTATGTCTACAAGGGCGATAATGTATGCCCGAAATGTGGAGCTAAGTTTAATGAGTGAAATCGAATTGTAACCATGAATGAAAGACGATCGACGACTTATTTACAGGTAATATAGTTCAAAAAACATGTTTAAGAAATCCTCACATAGAATGATATATACGAATCAAGAGGGTGATTTTTTGAATATCAGGAATTTGGTTTTTGAAGGTGCAGGCACATCGGGCATTGCTTATCTCGGAGTATTGGATTATTTGTATCATAATGGATGGATGAAGGAGGTTTATCGTATCGGTGGAACCTCATCCGGTGCTATTACGGCGTGTATTGGAAGTCTTAACCTCCCTTTTGAGAAAATCAAAAGCATAGCTTCTTCATTGGATTATAAAAGTATTCCATCAAAAAGCGAGTTTGACGACCTTATGTTCTTATCGGAGGATGTCAAAGAAATCCTGGATGAGCTGTTTGGAGATATCAATTGTATTTACAGGTTAGTAAATCAATATGGATGGTATTCCACTGATTACTTTTATGATTGGATAAAAGAAGTGATTGCTGAACAGTTTGATTCCTCAAAGAAAAAACCACCCTATACATTTTCCGATTTCAAAAATCCGAAGTTGCATAAAGAGAATCGTCCATTTTTGAATTTGTACATTGTAGGAACAAATCTTTCCATGAAAACCTCAGAAGTTTATTCCTTTGAGACAACTCCGGAAATGGAGGTGGCACAGGCAGTGAGGATATCAATGTCAATACCGTTGTTTTTTGAAGCGGTGAAAACAGAGGAGACAGATGCAGCCGGGAATTCAATTACAAATGTCTTGTGTGATGGAGGAGCAATGAATAATTATCCTTTAAACCTATTTGATTCTCCTAAATATAATTCAAATCTTTATTATGGCATTAATATGGAGACCCTAGGAGTTCGTTTTGAAAGCAGATTAACGTATGAAAAAATTGATAATCTTATTCAGTACATTGGAGGCCTGCTTAACTTATACTCCTACATTCAGCAGGAGAATTTTGAAAATAATCCTCTTAATAAAATGAGATCCATTCAAATAGATTCCGATGAGGTTAATCCAATGGATTTTAATATCGAAACAGGTGATTTTACCTATAAATTATTGTATAACCGGGGATATCAGGCTGCGGAAGCTTTTTTTCATATATAATATTAAGTAACTTTTGAAAACTCAATCATATGATAAAGTAAAAGATTTAGAAGGTTTCATAAACTATGGAGAATCTTAGTGGGTTAAATCCAGATATGGATCAACTAGTAATAAGTGTTATAAATGCATTGATTAAGGGAGTAATGGTAATAAGTCCAACCTCTGGTTATGTAACAATAATGTATTCTGGGATTAGCGATAACGGAATGCGTACGATGAATACGGTGAGGCTGAATGTGAATGAGGATACTGTAATATTGGATCAATTCGGACAATCGCTGTTAATTCAGGATTTAGAGGTAGGTATGATGGTTGCGGCCGAATTCTCCGCAGTTATGACAAGAAGTATTCCGCCACAATCTAACGCATACAGTATCATAGTAAGACCAAGGAGAATAGCCGTAGTAACTCTTACGGACAGAGTGGCCAGTGTAGATTTAATGAATGGATACCTTTATACAGGAAATCCGTATGATATATCCGATCAAATAAGATTAGTCATTACCGATGCAACTATTATCGAGGATCGAAATGGTGAAAGGATAAGCTTATCAGATATATCACCGGGGCAATTGGTCAGGGTGGAGCATGCTAACTTTCAAACATTAAGCATCCCTCCACAGACGACTGCGTTTTTGGTTCAGGTATATTGATAAAATGATTTGGATACAGGTAGTGAACCAGGGGCTGTCGCATTTTAGACATATATGATATAAGTTACTCCGCACAATCTCCACACACACAGGTTGGAAGACACATTCTCGATTTTGTATGTCAAATTCGTACATAAATGTTCGTATAAGACATACAAAATCGAAAACATGTCTTCCAAACAGTGCATTAAGGAGATTATGCGGAGTACCTTATATCACTGAAGGTTAATTGCGACAGCCTCTTTTTATTAACGTGTTAAAGTCCGCAATTCATCAAACAGTGGGAAGGACTAAACTTTAGGAGATTAGAGCAAATGAATGTAACCAAAGGTAGATTTAAGTAAAACAACATAAGAGAGAGAATAATTCTTGTCAAGAGAATTTAAAGCTCATATAATGATTATAAAAACGGAGATAAATAATTATGAAAAATATTTTGATTATAGATGATGACTTACATATTGGAAATGTACTTGAAGAAGTGCTTACTAAAGAGGGATATAGCGTTTCTCGTGCATACTCTGGAACGGAGGCAATACTAGTTCTCACCCACAAAAGGCCAGACTTGGTACTACTTGATTTAATGCTGCCGGGGCTAAAAGGAGAAGATGTGCTTCCAAAGATAAAAGGCATACCCGTTATTATTGTGAGTGCAAAAGTTGATATTGACAATAAGGTTGGGCTACTACTTGGTGGTGCCGCCGACTATGTTACAAAGCCATTTCATATAAAAGAGCTCTTAGCCCGAATTGCCGTACAGCTCCGTAACCCTGCAACCTCTGGTACAGCTTCCATATTGACCTTTGATGATATAACGCTTGATACCGATAGGCTTATTGTAACCGTTGGTGATAACGAAGCTAAGCTGACAAGAACGGAATATGCCATCTTAAAATTACTGATGCAAAATCCGTCACAGGTAATTACAAAATCACTCTTATTAGACCGTATTAGCGAGGATACACCCGATTGTACGGAAAGCTCGCTGAAAATACACATAAGTAATTTGCGTAAAAAACTTCGTGAAACAAACGATAAGGAATATATTGAGGCAGTTTGGGGAATTGGATTTAAGTTGAAGATGGAATAAATCTTTACTATTTCTTTACTGTTTTCTTTATCGATTTCTTTACTATTACTCGATAGAATGCCAGTATCAAACAAAGGAGGCTAAATCTTATGGATTATGTTCTTAAAACAAATGCTTTGAACAAAAGCTATGGACATTTCAGACATTTCAAAGCGTTAAACGGACTAACGATGAATGTTCCAAAGGGCTCAATTTATGGATTCGTTGGTAAAAACGGTGCTGGCAAAACGACACTTATTAGATTGATATGTGGGCTTTCGCAACCTTCATCTGGAAACTATACGCTGTATGGCAGAGAAAACACCGAACAAGAGATCGTTAAATCACGAAAAAGAATGGGAGCTGTTGTAGAAACACCGTCTTTCTATTTGGATATGACGGCTGAAGAAAACCTGAAACAACAATACTGTATTTTGGGGCTTCCGTCTTTTGACGGTATTAATGACATTCTAAAGCTAGTGGGACTTGACAATACAGGGAAAAAGAAAGCCAAAAACTTCTCCCTCGGTATGCGTCAAAGATTGGGGATTGCAATAGCACTGGCAGGTAGTCCAGATTTTTTGGTATTGGATGAACCTGTTAATGGACTTGATCCCCTAGGAATCATTGAAATGCGGGAACTCATTTTGAAGCTTAACCGAGAGCAGCAAATTACAGTTTTGATTTCGAGCCATATTCTTGACGAGCTTTCTAAACTTGCAACACATTATGGGTTTATTGACAATGGGCAAATTATAAAAGAAATGAGCACAGCAGAGTTGGAAGCTGCTTGCAGGAAATGTGTTCGTATGGAAGTAAGCGACACAAAAGCTCTCGCTCATGTGCTTGACGAAATGAATATCGAGTACAAGATTCTTTCCGACACACAGGCTGATGTATTTGCAAAAATCAAAATATCACAGTTGACTTCGGCGTTGGAAAAGGTAAATTGTGAATTAATTTCTATACAGGAGCGAGATGAGAGTCTGGAAAGTTATTATGTAAGTCTTGTTGGAGGTGGGAATCATGCGTAATTTAATTTCTGCTAATTTCAATAGGCTTTTAAAAAATAGGGCGTTTTGGCTATCCGTAATTATAATGACTTGTATTGAAGGGATTTTTTACTGGCGTTTGTCAAGAAGCGACGACTTCCCTATGGATACTATTTTGCTTTTCTCATTTGAATGTTTCGGTATATTAGTTGCGGTTTTCTTAAGTTCGTTTCTCGGAACAGAATACAGTGATGGAACGATACGAAACAAGCTTATTGTTGGGCATAAAAGAAGCAGTATTTATCTGGCAAGCCTAATTACGGGAATCACAGCAATTACAATTATTTACTTGGCTAGTGCTTTGATAGAGAGCATACTCATATTGTTTGGTGCACCGCATAATAGTATAGGTCGAATTATGTTGTCAGGAGGAATTGTCTGGTTTGCGTGTATATCTTTTGTCTCAATCTTTAATTTGGTTGGTATGCTTTCGTCAAGTAAGGCGTTGACGGCAATCATCTGCCTGCTGACCGCTTTTGCTTTGCTGTTTTCTGGATTTTATATGTTCAGTTTGCTTTCCATACCAGATTATCTGGTCGGTGCTGAAAGAGCAATTTATCAGATTCTGCTTGAATTCAATCCATCCGGGCAAATATTACAGATAATATTTGGTATTGTCATGCCGTGGAAACTAGTCACATACTCGCTGCTTTTGTCTTTTGTTCTTACATGTCTGGGGTTATATATTTTTCATAAAAAAGATTTGAAGTAAAGGATGGTGAATTAGATGTTCATTCCTTGGTTCTTGTGTGGTATTTTACTTGTTATAGTCACCCTGCTTGTTATAAAAATCTGGCTTCTGAAAACAAGCATGGATGAAATCTGTACGGAACTCATAGAACATCTGTCAAACGAAACCAACACACTCATTTCAACATCTTCTGGAGATAGACATACAAGGCATTTTGCCGCCGAACTGAATAAGCAACTTCGTTTACTTCGTAAGCAACGACAGCGATACTTAAACGGTGACCGAGAGCTGAAAGAAGCTATTACCAATATATCCCACGATCTGCGAACCCCTTTGACCGCCATCTGTGGGTATCTAGAGCTTTTGGAAATGGAAGAAAAAACAGAGTCGGTTGAACGATATATCAGCGTGATCAGCAATAGGGCTGAAATGCTGAAACAGCTTACGGAGGAGCTTTTTAAATATTCTGTAATAATTACCTCAGAAAACGATAATGAAAAAGAAAAGGTTGTTCTTAATGAAATGCTAGAGGAAAGCATTGCAGGATTTTATGTGGCTTTAAAAGAATGTAATATTGTTCCGAACATTCAAATGCCTAAAGATAAGGTATCTTGTTATTTTAATCGTTCCGCCTTATCTCGTGTATTTTCTAATCTTTTGAGTAATGTAATTAAATATAGCGATGGCGATTTAGATATTACTTTGTCAGAAATGGGAAAAATCATTTTTACCAATACTGCGTCTGGATTAAGCGAAGTACAGGTTGGAAAACTATTTGATCGCTTTTATTCAGTTGAAAATGCAAGAAAATCAACAGGCTTAGGCTTGGCAATTGCACGAACTCTAATCGAACAGATGAATGGAACAATCTCAGCAAAGTACGAAAACAATAGATTAAGTATCTGTATTCTGTTACCAGATGTTCATAGTTGATAGGAGTATACCTATGGAGAAAGCAGAATGGATACGCTGAGACAGACGCACAGACGCAGAGTCGATGAACTTGTGAGAAATCACGGGACATCGGCTTTTTGGTGTGTCAATAATAAAGAAGATCATACATACATGCTTTTCTTATTAATATAAATGTTGATATATGGTAATTAAGTGATAAAATATAAATGGAATTTTATTTGTTACAGAAGATAAAATGCTTTAAAAATTATAGCTACAAATATAGTGGAACATGTTGAATATCATTGTATAAAAATATTTATGGAGGATAATTTCGTGAATCACACCTATGTTTATCGTAAACACCTTAGAGAACCCTTGCGATATATAATGCTGATACTGATAAGTATAATTTTGGAAGTTGCTTTATTGATGTTTGGTCTAAGCATTACGGATGTACATAAATCGAATGGAAATGAACTTATTTTAACTATCATAATATTGCTGGTGGTTATGTGCCTTTTTGTCGGATTAGAGATGTTTGTGATCTATCATTTATACTTGAAACGTTTTAAATCAATCAGTGTAACGTTATCTGACGAAGCGTTAATATATACAAATTACAAAGGTCAGTTAATGATTCCTTATAAAGATATCGAACAGCTGAAATTTCCAACGATTAAATATACTGGCGGTTGGATGAAGATTATTTATAGAGGCGGTAATATTCGTCTGACTGTAGTAATGGAGAATATAGACAGTTTCATCAGCGAATTAAAGGAAAAGCTGAAAGAGAATGAAATGTCACATGTTTATAATGAAAAGAAAATGCTTTCGTTTTTTAAGACGGCAGTATTTTCAGATATAAGCTGGGATCGAATATATTGTAATTTTAAAGTTCAACTATTTTCTAATTGTCTATGTATTATTTTGACTACTGCAATTCTACGGTTATATTATATTTCCGATATCAGTAAATTCTTCCTGTTTGGAAGTATAGTAGCACCTCTGTTGGGGTATCTGGTCAGTGATATAATAATAGGAATTAAAGTAAGGAAGGGGGTTGATATAGAAAAACTAATAATATTACCAAGAAATTCAAGGTTAGAACAGAAGATTTTTTATATCTCTTTTATCGGATTTTCTGTGGGTTATCTTTTTTTTGTTTTTGTGATGGTATTTATTTTTAAGAAATTAATTTAGGAGGTCAGGATAGTGTATCAAAAAAGTAAAAAAATTAATTCTATGAATTTTTCAATAACAACTCTTAAAAGATATATTGCTGTATCTATATGTTTGATTTTCATAATATCAATTCATTCTCAAGTATTAACAGTAAATGCAGAAGAGAAGAATACGAATAGTAACAGCATTCAAAGTATGGCAGCTCAATCAAACGGAGCAGGAGAGCTTCATGCTTTCTATCCTTCGAATGCGATTTATTCCGAACAAATTCAAAAATATATTGATAATGTGGATTCTTTAAGCTTTGCCTGGAGTCAGATTGAGGCTGAGGATCCGGGGAATTTAAACATTGAATTCTATTATCCGGACGATTACCAGCAGCCGGTGAAATATGCAAAGAGTAAGGGGAAATCCATTCAGCTAAGTATTTATATGAATGGGAGTGACGGTACAAAGTTATTACCTTATAAGGATAAGAGACAGGCTATGGAGAAAGCCATCCTAGACAGTATGCAAAAGGATATAACCCAAGGGGACAATATATTCTATGACGGTGTGGTTATTGATTTTGAAGGACTTCGTAATACGAATAGTAGTAAAACTCCGCTCAAATATGAAGGGAAACAGATTAGTACATATTTTACCCAGTTCTTAAAAGAGCTTAAAACTCAATTACTTCCGTCTGGGAAAAAGCTATATGTTGCTGTAAATCAAAGACTATATTACGATGGATATAACTATAAGGAAATACTTGGTGTTGCAGACCGGATAATTCTTATGGCACATGATTATGAGACTTCTGAGAAGCTGAACAAGGATCAGATTCAGCAGTATACGGGTTATGGTGCATTAGAACCAATTTATAGTCCGGCACCGATTCAAATGGTGAGGAAAGCATTAAATGATATCAAAGCGGCTACTTCATCTTCCTCAGAACTTTCGAAAGTATGGCTGCAAATTGCATTTGACAGCGCACAATGGCAATTCGATGTAAATGGGGCGGATGCTTGGGCGGCTTTAGATGGTTCCAGCTTAAGCAGGGAAGGAAGGCGGACCCCTTTATATAAAGCGATTAAAGATCGGGCAGATAACGCGGATGGGAATGGAAAGAATCTTACGTTTGGCTATAATAATGAGTTACAGAGTCCGTATATTCAATATTATAATACTGTAGATAAATCCTGGAATGTGATACTTTATGAGGACAGCATCAGCATTAGTGCCAAGATTGATCTAGCAAAAGAGTTTGGACTGGGAGGCATTTCTGTCTGGAGCCTTGGAAATCTTCCGGATTTTAATGATACCACAGGGAAGGCTCATCACCTAAATGGTTGGTCAGTGATTACCGATAAAATGAAATCCTTTCATATACAGTCCGCTGACAGTAAAAAATATATTACTTTTAGTGATAAAGCAATTGAAAAGGCAGTGAGAGAGAAGCTTGGCAAATCGACCGGCAAAATAACGGTAGCAGATGTGAATAAAATCTATCGTTTAAAGCTGAGGAGTGGAGTAAAAAGTCTTAATGATATCAAAATACTTAAAAACCTGGAGTATCTGGATGCCCAGCAATTGAATATCAGTGATATAAAAGCTTTGAAAGCAATGACCAAGCTAAAATATCTTAATCTGGCTAACAATAAAATTTCGGATATACAAGCGTTAAAAAGCTTAACAGGATTAGAGTTATTATATCTACAGAGAAACTCCATTACGGATATTAAGGTATTGTCTGTATTAAAAAATCTAAAGGAATTATCCCTGAATGGCAACAAAATATCTGATATTAAGCCTGTTTCAGGTCTTGATAATTTAGAAAAATTGTATTTAAAAGATAATAAAATAAAAAATGTAACGCCTCTTAAAGGATTAATTAATCTGAAGGAGCTGTATTTAAAAGGTAACAGTATATCCAGTTACAGCCCGTTAAAGGATTTATATACTAAGCTGCATTTTAGCTGTGATTTTAAAGTCTGACAGTCCATGAATTAGATAATTAAGACTCTTGACAGTTAAGCTGGTTTACGATATGATATCGTTATGGAAAATAATGAGATAATCAATGTATATAATCAATTTAATAGAATACAGAATAAATTCGATGTATTAAAAAGAAAACCTTCTGATGGTCATTGTGATAGTTTATATCCGGCTGAAATGCAAGTTTTATGCGTTTTATATGCAAATCCGGAATTTACAATTACGGAAATTGCTTCACAGTTGTATATAACAAAGAGTGCTGCTTCTCAACTGGTCAAAAAGTTATATACAAAAGAAATGCTGCAAAAATATCGATCTCATAATAATGAGAGAGTAGTTGTTCTTTCTATCACAGAGAAAGGTAAAACAATTCTAGATAATTTTTTTCAAAACGAAACTCTTATGTTTGGAGAAATGATCAAAGAATTTTCTTCTATATCAGAGGATCAGATGAATACAATTAAGTTTTTTCTTGATAAAGTAGAAAAAATGCTTGATAAAAAGATGCAATAGTATGTGAACTATACTATTGCATTCATTTTCCATTATAGTTAAGCAAATTAAATGTAAAGGAGATAAACAAATGAAGATTATTATAATTTACTTCAGCGGAACAGGAAATACAAAATTTTTATCAGAAAAGATATTTGAGCAATTTAACAAAAAAGGCTTTCCAGAGGTGCAGTTGTTATCTGTTGAAAATGCCATGGATGTTAATATGAATTTCTGTGATGATAATGTGATTCTTGGTATTGGATTTCCGGTATATGACTATATGCCGCCTGAAATTATTATGAAATTCATTGACAAACTAGGTAAATCGGTTATCAATAATAAGGCTTTTGTATACTCAACCTATACGACAAATCCCCTTGATTCAAATTACTATGTAATTGATACATTGCAAAAGAAAGGTTTTCATGTGATAGCGCAGAATAATTTTAAGGCTCCTGGAGCCAGCGCTTATTTTTATTCAAATCCAAAATTACCGATTGTAAAAGGAAAGACTGTTTTTAGCAATGGTGTTGATAAGAGAATAGGGGATTTTGTTAATAATATTTTGTCTTATAACAGCCAAAATCAGAAAACAATACCGATTAGATATAATCGTTTTAATAAGTTCCACATAAGATTCTCTAAGATGACCTTTGGTTACAAATTTTACCGTAATCTTAGGAATAGTTATAAATGTATTAATTGTGGTCTTTGCGTAAAAAACTGTCCCAGTTCCAATCTTTATATGGAGGATGGAATACTTCACATTAGAAATGAAAATGATTGTATGCGTTGTTTACGCTGTGTTCAGATTTGTGGCAGGGATGCGATTAATTTTACAAGTTCTAAGCGAAGAGGAAAATATACAAGAAAAGATATTGAAAATGCTTATGAAAATTCAATAATCCAAAAATAAAAATAGTACTTATCCAAATAATACAAAAAAGATAGGGGAGTTATCAATGAAAAAGATCTTATTATCAATCATTAGTATTATGTTATTACCACTAACCATTATATTTTTTCTAATGCCGTTGTTTGTCTTCTTTGTTTCATTTATTAATCTGAATTTTGTAATAACAATGATAAGAATTTTAATAATATTATGGATCACAATCTTTTTATTTTCGATTATCGTTTTGAGTTCATACTGCGGTATTTTATGCCCAATGACTAAAATATTTACCCTTATAGCAAGGATTACGAAAAATAATGATATATTAAAGCACCGTTTCCCTAAGATGGTCGGGGTGATAACCCAGATAATGTGGCTAGCTGGTACGTTTTATGTATTTCTCAGATTATCAGGAAATGTATTTGGCTTTTTACCGAGGGAGAGAATATTTTCCCAAGTAGAATTATTAATACTATTTTGTTTTTATGGTTTTGCTTCATTACTTCTTAATACGAGAATCGGAAAAGATGAATTAGGGCATTACCTATGTCCAATAAGCCCATTTATAAAGTTGGGAATAGAATTGAACAGATTTTTCAAAATCCCAGGTTTTCGAATAACCCCGGACTCCAGCCTGTGCAAAAATTGTGGTCAATGTAACAGGATCTGTACATATCAGATTGATGTGATAGAAATGGTAAAGGAGAATAAAATAAATTATAAATTATGCTCAAATTGTGGAAAATGTGTAAGTGTTTGTATAAGTAATGCGATTAAGCGAGAATGGACAAAGTGATTAACAATTATAGCTCCGATGCTGGTTGTGTCGATTGCATCAGATAATAACAGGATACAGTTTTATTCATTAATATTATAATTGTTTGAAAGAATAAATAAGACAGGATTATGAGCTCGAATATCTTCCGTTTCATAATCCTGTCTTATTATCTCATATAAAGACTAATCATTTTCATATCTTTATTAAAGGATATTGTGAAGATAACCTTCTTCTTTTCATATTTGGCTACGATAACTGCAACAGCAGAATCCTCTTTCAGTGTTTTATTTTTCTGTCCAATAATCGTGGCATTTTTATATTTGATGAACTTACCGGCATCCCCATAAGTCTTTTTAACAGCCTCTTTCAGTTGATCTTGCGTTAAATCATCTTGAAGATCTTCTTGAAGCATTCCACATGCACTGGCATAATCACCAACATTCAGATAACTGATAACCTGTTTTGATACTTTCACCACGGTATCTTTATCGAAAGAATTTGCCAATTTTGTTGAGGCACAGCCGCTCAATAATCCAACTATAACGAAGATGGTAATGATAACTGTTGATAATTTTTTCATTAAATATATACCTTTCACAATAAGAATTTTTACTAGTTTTATTTTTTAAAATTTCGCTCTGTTAGATAAAAATATTGGTATAAGAGTATTCATGTGAAAGACTATAGTTCTCATGAATACTCCTTTTTATGTAACACCTTATTTTGGAACACCCTTGCACCAGCTTTTTTGATGACACTTAGGGCACTTCAATTTTCTACTGTTGACTCCGAAACTATTTATATTGGTACTATTCTGCCAAAATGTTGTTTTAAAATTTTCACCACAGTTACCGCAAATATAAATAAAACTAATTTTGAACCAATGAACTAACAAAATATATGCAATACAGAAGCAAATAAAACTTATTATAACAATAGACAAATGATTGGAGAAAGCTCCAAATAAAATTGTTATAAACGAAATAACGCCTAATATAATACTAATAATTAAAAGCCCTTTATTCTTCATAATCTACTACGCCCTTCTTATATGGAAATGAAATTCTGTGTACAAAGATTATTTTGTATATAGTTATTATATGTCAAATAAATATAAGTAGTCTATCTCTGAATTGCTTTTGGCGTACATCAACTGTTTCACTCACACTATCTAAAACGAGTGCTCTCATTCTAAATAAATCTTTATCTAATTTGGTCTTTTCAAGCCATTTAAACCAGTATAAATAATTAGTTAAATATTTAGTAGATACACCTCAAAATCGCCTTATCCATTCTTTGAGATTACTGTGCATAGAATTTATATGATTTATATGATAGACACCATTTTTATGTCTACCAGTCTTAATTCTAACATGCTCTAACGCAAAATCCTTAGTAAACTGAATATAAGATTTATGGCTATCCGAACAAATAATAGACTGATTATTTATTTTACCATCGTAGGCTCTTTTAAGGTCAACGGAGCTAATCCTACCCATACATACACATTCCAATACTATATTTTTACTTCTGTCTATTGCAGAGGACACACAAACTTGTTCATGGCTTATACCTCTAAGTTCGACTTCCTTCCCTCTCTTTCTTGATGCTCTTGGCATTATAAAAGTTGTACTTTTTTTATGGTTGCCCTTAAAAGATTCGGCAAAAAAAGTCTCATCCATTTCTACTATGCCTTCCAAGTTACCAGTACCCATGTAGGTTCTGATAGCATCTAAGAGGTTATGTCTCATATAAAAAGAAGTTTTTATACATACTCCAACTATATTAGCCGATTTTCTTATAGAGTATCCCATAATCATACACTTTGAATACTCCATCCAAACTTGTAATGATAGTTTTGAACTTGAGAAAACGGAGTCTGTTAAATCTCCAAAAGATTTATCGCAATCTTTACATAAGTATCTTTGTTTTCCGTTTATCTTACCGTTTTTAATAACATGGAGAAAACCACAGGAATGGCATACTTGACCGTCAGAAAAATGTTTCTCTTTACAATCCTTTTGCAAATCCTTTTCCATTGAGTTAATTGTAATAAGTTGCCCAATGTACTCAAATAATTCTGTAATCTGAATACCACTTAATGTAGATATGTCCGTTTTAATTGCAGATAATGATGGCATAATAGAACCTCCTGTCCTAAATCCTATAATACCGCATCAAGAACATATGTTCAATACCAATAATATTATCTAACACAGCGTAAAATTTAAAAGAAGAAATGTTGAAAAACATACGAAACATTTTTTGTGTTTTGTCTGTAAATTATTTTAAATTGATATAAAGCAGTACGATATTTAGTATTAAAATCAGTCCACATGAAGCGGAAGTTCTTGCCTCAGTTACCTTTTTAAATATTTTATTGTACAAATATATGGCAACGGATAATAAAGGCATAAGAATTAAAAATCCTAATTTAGGAATAGTACCGTCGGTATTTCCAGAAATATTAAAATGAATGCCTATATTACTTGAAAGAAATTTATAACATGCTAAATTTATTACTATTTGTAATATTATAATTAATAATGATAATCTTTTTTTAATTGTATTTATATTCATAATGACTAATCTCCCAATATTTATTAAGTATTACAGTAAATGGTTATGAAAAATATATTTTTGTAATTATTCTACTTTTAATAATCTTGCGATAGTAATTCCAATTGTACCAAAAACAAGTATTAAGAAAACTGGAAGGAACCACACTGGCATTGATTTTTGTAACACTGAATTTGCAGTTAAAAATACAAACACATCAACGAGTACCCCTTTTACGGTAACTAACAAATCTTTTATTATTCGATATACTTGAGCTCTGTTTTTCTCTTTGATCTCAATACCGGTATTCCAAACCTGGGGAAACCTTTCCAGTATTGTGATACCAATATATAATATCACTGAAGTAATCGGGAATGTCCATAATTCATTTTTGCTACCCCACCGATCAACAACTCCCGATAAATTATAATGTCCCGGTATTTTGTCCGGAATATCATTCCAATTTAATATTAGATATAAAGAAATTCCAATTAATAAGATGAGAGATAGACAATTTATAAAAATATTATACTTCGTATTTTTGATTTGATATTTGCCTTTCATAAAGAAACCTCCTTCCTATTTGACTTTGAAGAAACAGTAGAGATAAACATCCTAATACCCAGTGCCAGTACTAGGGCGGAAAACATGACAAGATAGAGATATAGTCCTACTGTTCCAAGATGAATAGTTGCCGGAAGGATTACCACCATACTGTCTAGCAGGGCATGTAACAATACCGAGGATCGGGATACCAAAACAGAGAAATACATCAATGAGTAAACATAATTCTTGTAATAAAATAGTTATCCCCCCATTCATATTGAATATCTCCCTTATATTTTTTCACCATATGTTCCACATTTTTTAGTCCAAGACCTTCATGATTCTTTTTTGTGGTTAGAAAAGAATTTCCATCCGGGATAGGTTCTTTTGTTATTGAATTTTTTAGTGTTATAGTAATAAAATCATGTATCATAGCAATACGTAAATTAATTTGTTTTTCTTCACTGGCTCTTGCCGCTTCAATTGAATTGTCCAGGATATTAGCAAATAACGTTGTGATATCAACATCGCGGATGAATCCAAGGTCAAGCTCCGCTATTTTGATATCCTCTGTAATACCAAGTGCCTGCATCGTTTGAATTTTATCATTTAGAATAATATTAAGTATTTTATTGCTGGTGTAATATTTTTGACCGAGCTGGTTCAGCATATCGTGGACATCCTTCGCATACTGGCAGCCCTCCATATTCTTCTGTTCTTCATAAAGATGTTCCATTGACTGAATGTGATTTCGTATATCATGGATAAGCTTTCTGGTGCTGTCATATTTCTGTTCCAGATTATCATAATAGCGAGCCTGAATCGCCTGTTGCTGTTGATAGAGGTTCAATTCATTTTCCAGATGATTATTCCGACTGATAATATCAAAAACACTGGTAAAATAAATATTCAGACCGATGAGTATCGTAATATTAATTAGAAATATAATCAGATTTTCCTCAGATAGATATATTTGCATAAAAAATATCATACTGAAAAGATTCACAATACTGAATAAGGGCATAATAAAGGAGTTGATCATCTGTTTTCGAGTGATCTGTTCATGGTGCTTTCTCTGAATAATACCAACCAGTAGCTTTAAAACCATGAATTCTATAAAGCGGATTACGAGTAATATAATTATGTAATAAGCCTGATCGTTTGTAAAATAGATGATTCCTTTCACAAAAAGCATCTGAATTGTAACTCTGATTAGTATATCCGTCAGATAGATTGATATGATAAAACCCATATAATAGACAATATATAGGCGCAGATTATTATATAGATAATGCCCAATTACCGGAATAATTAGCATAACAAGCAGATTAAGCAGGCCATTACCTATGAAAGACAGGATAATTGTTGCGATAATATATCCCCAGATAATGAGATTTTTACGCAGTTTACTTACAACGATATTGGTTCCAATAAGGTTCATATTATGAAATATGGAATATTGAATAAAAACGCTTCCGATCAATGGAAGGAGTATGTATATAATTACGTAATTCATAAATATTGCCGTATTCCTTCTGATAAATAATGATTGAGTGCTTTACGAAATTCAATTGACTTTTTTTGTGATAAAGGAATCACAGAGGAATCCGTCAGGTAGATATCATAGCCTTTGATGTTTTTTACAGCATAAAGATTTACTACAAAACTCTTATGAGGCGTAACAAACCCTTTATCCTGAAGTTCTGCTGCAAGGTCGGTAATTTTGCGTTTTAAGATATGAGTTCCATGAACAGTTCTAAGATAAATCTTTCTATCCAGATATTCAAAATAAAGAATTTCATTTGGATTTATTCGTATAATACCCTCAACGGTATGAAATTCAAGGAAGTTCTTAGCAGCATGAATATATTCAAAGGCTTCATCCAATTGCCTGTATAATTCACTTTTCTTCACAGGCTTTAACAGATAGGCGAAGGCATGGACGGCAAAAGCAAATACAGTATAATCACTGTAATTAGTGATATAGATTAATTTAACCTTCTTGTCCTGCTGACGAATAAGCCGTGCTGTCTCAATTCCATTCATTCCTGTCATGTCAATATCAAGCAGAATGATCTCATAGATCTCTTTACTTTCAAGCAAAGCTTCTCCAGAAGTGAATTCATCAATGATAAACTCTGCTCCCATATATTCTTCTAAATACTTTTTGGTATGATGTAAAGTCGTCACTTCATCATCACAGATTGCAATCCGAATCAAAATGATCCTCCCATATACTACTTTTTATTGGTACCATAATTCTATTATATTTACTCCTTTAGAAAAAACAAGAGGTATTACCTAAAGTATGGTATTTCGCGTATAAGGTAAAGGCTGCTTTCTTTTCCCTGTAATTAATTTACAGTCCTTTTGCGTAATATGTACAGAATTATTATCATATTATATTTTATATAGGAATTCGTCAATAATTAAGGCGGGCAGTGAAATGTATGGATTATATAATGACCCAGATGATAAAGTGATTAGCAATCAGTATAATGATTTATTACAACAGGCAGATGAAATCTATAAAGCTTTTGTAAACGTAATAATACCTCAGACACCGGAACTTGCCGAAGAATTTGGGAGAATACAGTATTATGGTGCATTGGATTTATATACAGATGAATATTTGATGCTTTCTCTTAACCAATATTATATTCCTGTGGCAGTACCAATGGCATTAACATTAGAGGCGGCTGCACAACAGCTCATATTAACGGAAGGCGATAGAACCAATTTGTCGGATAGAAGCAGCTCTAATATATTTGGAACACTTACACCACTGGAACAATTACAGGCATTAAGCTTATTAAATCAACTCATGATTAATATTGCAGATTTGCCGGAGCCCTTCCAAAACAATCCGGGATTTATACTTTACATCACCAGCCAATTAAATATGTTAACAACAATGGGATATTATTCTGAATGGTCCGGATATGGCTCGACCCGTTTGGAATCACCAAATCAACGTAGATTAGAGATGTTTCCAATCAGCTGGGAGCAGGTAGGGTATCCTGGCCCTTCCCTTGGGTATCGGGCTTTAAGAGCAAATAGATCTTAATAATATATTTGAGGTGATTGTATGAATCATAATGAGATTGATGTTATTATCATTGGAGCTGGAGGCGGTGGATCAGTTGCTGCAAAGGAACTGGGTGAAAAGGGAGTAAAAGTTCTGCTGATTGAGGCAGGACCCTGGTATGGTAATAAACAATGGCCTAATCCCAACGCAGAACACGGTGGAGTAAGCAGTTCAAATTATGATGATTTGAGTATTGATCTATTAAAGCAAAGCTTTACGGATTTGGAAGATGATATGAATGACTTTATTTCCGGCAAATTTCGTTGGGGGCCGGCAAATCGCGATTTGAGCCCATGGCCTAGAAATATTTTAGGGAGGGGAATTACCTGGCAGGTTGCCGGTGTAGGCGGGACTACACTTCACTATTATGCAAATTGTCCACGTGCATATCCTCAGGCAATCAATAATATTTGGCCTATTACCTATGAAGAGCTGATTCCTTATTATGAAAAAGTAGAAAATACACTTCCGGTTTATCCTGCTCCGTCCACTGCAAAAGAAGATTTGTTTTATTATGGTGCTAGTAAAGCAGGGTGGCAGATCCTTGATACACCTAATGTCATAAATCCAGGGTATCGAACGCAGCCAAATGCTATTCTGCGGCCAAACCCTCTTTTATCTGATCCGAATTTCGATCTTCAAAACAACAGATCAGTAGGATGCACCTTAAGAGGCCATTGTGTAAATGGATGTCATATTGGACCAACGATTGAAGGTATTGCCAAAAGATCCACTTTCGTAAGTTATATACCGAGTGCTCTTCGCTCAGGGAATGTAGAAGTTAGGCCAAATACATTTGTAACAAAAATACTGACAGAAGAGGATACGACAGAAGGATTACATGCAGTAGGTGTATTATATAGGGATACGTGGACCGGAGAAACAGGAGAATTACGAGCAAAAGTAATTGTAATGGCAGCAGGTGGAATAGAATCACCAAGACTATGGCTGAATTCCGGTTTGCCTGAAAATCAATGGGTGGGAAAAGGTTTGACTAACCATTGGTTTGATAGTGTAACAGGAATTTTTGAGGAACAGGATTTAATGAACATACTGGGAGTCTCCGATGTGCAGCCATATGTAGGTCAAAATGCAGCGGCCAGATTTGATTATCCAGGGCTAGGTGTTGTGGAGACATTCGGGATGAGCCCTGGTTTATACGCTTCTATGATATATGCAAATAGTAATAAAGGCTATAGTATATTTAATAAACCAAATCCGGAAGCACCCTGGGATGTTGAGGGTCTAGTTACAGGGGAACAGTTGAAAGAATTTATGAAAGATTATAGAAGGACACTAAGCGTATTAATATTTACGGATGATGAAGTGAATCAAAGAAATGAAGTGACCTTAGATCCAGTTTTCAGAGATGAGAATGGATATGTACCTGTAATAAATTATCAACCAAGTGCAATGGATGAAGAGAAGAGAAATAAGCTGGCTGTAATTGCTGCAGATATTCTGAGAAAAGCTGGAGCAAAAACAATTATTCGTTCGAATTGGCCTCCAAATGTTTTTTTACATATTATAGGTACAATGCGTATAGGGTATGTTACCGATACAAATTGTGAAGCAAATCAGGTAAAAAGGCTTTTTATCGCAGACAATAGTGTACTTTATAATGGGTTGGGAGGACCGAATCCTACTCTGACTACCCAGGCACTTGCAACACGTACCTCAGAAAAAATCATAAGCAAATATTTTAGTTAATCACAGGGAAGAATAATTGATAAACTGTCAAATCGAATCAATGGACTTGAATTGATTTTCCTAAAGCAGGGAAGGTATTGACGTATATTAGAACGGAATAATTAATAAAAAAGAAAAACTGTGAATAACATCACAGTTTTTTTGTATGCGGGTATATTGCAAGAAAGATATTTCGAAGGGCATTAGCATTGTGATAAATGCTGTAGTTTATTTATGATACCTAAAACACAAAAATAGTAGAAAATCGTTGATATATGCAAGGAAAATATGTAAACTGAGAATGAAAGTAATGCCATATTTGGAAAGTAGACTGGATAACCCAAGATTATAGATAGGAGGCGAGTAAGTATGCTTAATGTTTTTATAAATGTCAAGTCTATCGGCAAGCGCAAGCCAGCGATGAATTTAGCACCGTATTCCCTGTCGAATAATATTGCAAATCTGCGTAATTTAATTACGGCTGTCGTAAATATAGAAGTTGACAGATATAATTCGCGTGAAATGGATTCTGTACTCCTGCCATTTTTAACGGAAGTGCAAATCGAAGATCAAAGCAAGACCGGCAAGGTAGGCTTTGGACGTATCTATTCCGATAGAAAGGCTAATCCGGATAAATCCGTTTCTATTGCACTTCAAGGCTTTGAGGATGGTCTCTTTCGTGTGATGGTTAATGATACGGAAGCAAAAGAATTGGATACGCTAATTAGTCTAAAAGATGGCGATACGCTGACATTTATCCGCCTTACCTTTTTGGCGGGAAGATTGTGGTAGGAGGGTGAAGATATGACTGAAGAACAAAATACACCTGTAAAGAATCCAAAAATCGAGAAGAAATTCGAGTCTATTGCAAGGAAAATCAGGGGGAAAGCGGGCAAGCTTGCTGTAGAAATATGGGAGGGCTACTCAGATATCAGTGAATTCCATTATGAATACAGATGGGAACAAAGACGCTCTTTCGAAGATTTACATAATGCATATGCCGACTTGTGCGATTTCCGTGCGGAAAACACCGACTCGTTTGAAGAATTCTGGAACCGCAAATTTGAAGACGTGCTCATAAAACTGTTTGGCCGGAATGAAACTGAGCTTCTAAAGGATATTTGCGCCATCATCTATGAAGCTCCTTATTCCCACAGCATATATCGCCCTTCATACCGTTCCCGTTATGCGGGCAACTATTCGGAAAATTTTTTCATGGTCATTGTTCATGCGATAGATTACCTTTGCTATGAATTAAGCCTTGCAGATATAATAAAGAATGGTTATACACAGATTTGCGGTGTTGAAGATCGTGTGATGCTCGTTTTACGGTACGGTGATAAAGAAATAAGCGATTTGGTAAGTGAAGCGATATTGGGTGAAGGTGAGATTAAACTTACTCATCAGATTATTATCGGCGTTATCAAGAGCGACGTTATCAAGCAGGTTGAGAACCTGGGCAAACTACTGCTTGCAGCCAAAGGGCAAGAGGGACTGAGACAGGCTATCCTGGAAAATGCCGACTGCGGGTTCCCTTCATCACATACTTATTTTATCAAACTTATTATTGATAACAACCTTGCCAGGTTTTCTTCGGTGATTCGGGCGTTTGGAACATGGACAGGGCTTGCTTATGATAATGTCAAACCGGCTGTGATTGATAAATGTATGAAGCTTGCATATCAGCATCTAAGTGATGAAACCAAATTTGGTGAGGGCTTAAAAAGTGCCGATACGCTGGAAATTTACATGACGCTGTGGGCATGCGCATGCAGAGATATTCACTCTGCCAAAGACGGTGCGATAAACCTTGTGGATGTGCCCGAAAAATATCGACGCCTGACCGGCTGGTATTTTCTTTACAGCACAATTCATGAAAGGGTTATTCATGAAATCGCCATGCAACACATTCATATCCGTGAACCGGAGGAGCTTGCGTGGATATGTAGCTGCCTTTATAAAAGTAGTGATGCGGTAAGAGTTGGTTGGGATTGGAACGAAGAGGACAAAATGACTGCCTTCCCTGATTCTATATTCTCCGAAAGCAAGGCGATACGTCAGGAACAATTTAATAAGCTGTGTGCAGTTTTAGACTTTATCGGCAACAAGAAAACCAAATTTGACGGAAGCGTGTTCCCTTGGACGTGGGTACAGCTTGAATCACTGAACGTGGCAAAATGTATGTTGGGACTTGCCGGTTACGACCGTGACCATACCATGATACAAAAGCTGTCCGGGTATCTTCCTTTGATGGATGCAGATACCCGCAGGGCTTTTTATATAAATCTACTTGACCCGGATATTTCAGAACAGCGTAGTATCCTACTCAGTGGGCTGTCCGATAGAAGCTCGACCATTAAGAATGACATTGTTAAGCGGATGGAAAAAATATCGCTGAATCCAGCCGACATTGAATACCTGACAACAACGCTTACCACAACCAACGCCGGTTTGCGCAAGGCTATCATGTCACTTCTCGGCAAACAGAAGGAATCACTGATTGCCCCGGCTATCCATGAATTAATCCATTCCGTAAATGACAAGCAATTGCTTGCCAGTATAGAATTGTTGGGTCTGTTCGGTGAGAAGAATCCACAATTGCTCACAGAATATAATGATAAAATCAATGAGCTGCGCAACAGGGGAAATCTACCGAATGATGTATCGGTTATTCTTGAACAATTGAATAAGAATAAAACAAATGAATACATCGCAGACAATGGCTACGGCTTATATAACCCCGCAGCACCTGATTTTGACAAAGTGCTTTGGGCGTCAAAACGTCCTAAAGTGAAGGTTTACAGCAAAAAAGAGTTGAAAAAGATGCTTTCTCCCTCAGAGGAAGATTTAAGTAGGATAATTGCCCCTATTAAAGATGTTATTGTTAAAAATAAGGGACAAGAGTGCGAGGTTGAATATTATGATGGTGGTAAGACCAAGGTATTAATTGGAGACAGCAATTATTATCTTCCGCAGTTGCCGGGTACTTCTCGCAATAGAGGACATAACCAGATTTATGATTATTACCTTGCGGATGAAATAATGGAAGTGTATGATTTGCTTAATATTTCGCCTATAACACTGGCTGTCATACTCTACTACGGTGAGGGTGGGTTGGATTACGGGAGTGAGTTTACACCTGCCGCCAAAAAGATTTTTACCGGGCTGCCTTTTGAAGATAAATGCCTTAATTTTGATAAATATGTTAATCCATATTCTCCGATGGTGCGCAACATTTTGCAATCCATCCTGCAGGTACGGCACGAGGACGTTTTTGAACTTGCTATGTCGGTATGGGTTAGCCTTGTATCGCTTATCCCCGAATCCGATTACCTTACTTCGTACCAAACAGAAAGCACCGCCTATTACTATTCGTCGAGAAAAGATGCAGATTGCATGTTTGGTATTGGTATTATATCTGCCTGGCGCTCCCTTGCCCATCGTTTCATCGAAACGGAGGAGCAGTTTGTAACATTTTGGAGTGAATTGTGGTACGAATATCTGGTTGTCGAAAAAAAGTATATGCCGGTTTATGACAGGCTTGATTTACTTCGCGCTTATAAATTGGGATTGATCAGCAATGACGGCTTACAGGAGGAATTAATATCGGGCGCAAACGCGGCGGATTATATAAGATTCTTCACTAAAGGCGATAGTATTCAAAAGGAAGTTGAAGAAGAATATTCTTTCTTTACAGCAGCTGTCCACAAGGCTGTGGAGCGTATTGTATCCGTTGAGGAAAAGCGCGGTGAGCTTTCTACGCCGCTTACCCAGTTAGCGTCACAGATCGGGCATTTTAATGGCGGAGCTAAGCATTTCTCGGCACTGCTGACCGCACTCGGCAAGGATAACTTTCATCGCGGTTATGTATGGTACGGAAATCAAACCAAAAAGTCAATGCTCAGCGTGCTGTTGAAAAACTGCTATCCGCAGCAGGAGGACACACCGGATAGTTTTGGCGCTGCCATTAAAGCTGTCGGTATCAGCGAGAAGAGGCTTCTTCAAGCAGTGATGTATGCACCCCAGTGGGCGGATCTTGCTGAAAAATCTTCCGGTATTCAGGGTCTTGCATCGGCAGTCTGGCTGTTCCATGCGCATATTAATGAGCGATTTAGTGCTGAGAAAGAAACAAAAGTGGCGCTGTATTCACCAATCTCACAGCAGCAGTTTGCAGACGGTACCTTCGACAAGGATTGGTTTTTGGAGGCTTACAATGCTGTCGGCGAGAAATATTTTGATGATCTGTATAAAAGTGCAAAATATATAACTGATTCAAGCAGCGCACACCGTCGTTCCCAGCTATATACAGACGCGGTCTTAGGCAGGCTGAATAAAGCGGAAATAAAAGCTGAAATTGCTGATAAGCGCAATCAGGAAAAATTGCGGGCATATGCTCTTATTCCGCTTGATGACAAAAATCCTTCGGATGCCCTTCATCGCTATGAGTTTATTCAGAAATACTCAAAGGAGAGCAAGCAGTTCGGTTCACAAAGGAGGGCGAGCGAAGACAAGGCTGTACGTATAGCCCTGCAAAACCTTGCCCTGACCACTGGGTTTGGTGATTCCGATCGCATGAGTTGGTATCTTGAGAGCGAAAAGATGGACGACCTTCGTTATCTGATGGAGCCGAAGGATATAGGCGGTGCAGAGGTTTGGCTCCAAATTGCTGAGGACGGCACACCTTCCCTTGGCGTATCAAAGGAAGGCAAGCTGTTGAAATCGCTTCCCAAGGCATTCGCCAAAACCGAAACAGTCCTAGAAATACAATCAGCGGTTAAAGATCTGCGCGACCAGAAAAAGCGGGCAAAATTGGGTTTTGAGATGGCCATGGTATCCCGCACGGCATTTGGCGCCGATGAAATACTGTGCCTTTTGAACCATCCTGTGTTAAAAGCAACGGTGGGCTCTCTTGTATTTGTATCGGATGATACAATTGGATTCCCCAAATCTGGGGAGGGCAAGCTCTATTTAATATCAGCCGATGGAACCAAAAATGTATTGTCAGGGAACGATAAAATTATCATTTCCCATCCATATGACTTAATAAAGCATAAATGCTGGAGCACCTATCAGCAATATTTGTATAAAAATCAGATTATTCAGCCATTTAAACAGGCTTTTCGTGAGTATTATCCCATCACCGAGGATGAACTAGCTGAGGTCAACACATCGCGACGTTACGCGGGACATCAGGTGCAGCCGCAAAAGACCGTGGCATTGCTTAAAACTAGGGGTTGGACAGTGGATTATGAAGAAGGCTTGCAAAGGGTATATCATAAAGAAAATCTGATTGCCCGGATGTACGCCATGGCCGACTGGTTTTCTCCTGCGGATATTGAAGCCCCAACTCTTGAGGGGGTACGATTTTTCACCCGTGATAAGGATGAGCCGATTGCTTTTGAAACTGTCCCTCCGGTTATTTTCTCCGAGGTCATGCGTGACATTGATTTGTTGTATCCGTCGCGCATGTGGGTGGCGTTGATCCGGAGGCCAGTCACTCTACCGTGGAAATGCGCATCGTAATCGCAAGGGAACTGCTGTCCCTTTTGTCGGTGGACAACGTATTTTTCAAAACTGCACACGCTATCATCAGAGGCAGCATAGGCGAATACTCAGTGCATATGGGTTCCGGTGTGGTTCACCAAAGTGGTATAGGAATGCTGTCCGTATTGCCGGTGCATTCACAGGCCAGAGGACGCATATTCTTACCGTTTGCCGATGATGATCCTAAAACCGCCGAAATCATGTCAAAAATTCTACTGTTTGCTGATGATAAAAAGATAAAAGACCCAGCAATATTGCGGCAGATAGGCAAAATGGATTAGTTATTATGATTATATGAAGTAATTTAATTAGGGATTCTGATGAATTGCTAAAAGGTAGCTGGTAAATTTTACTGGCTATCTTTTTTTATAATTATATAGGAATACGCTATCAACTTCATATTGACATTTATCAATATGAAGTTATAATCAGAATATAGAAGTTGTGAAAGGTGGTTAATATATTTAAGACATTATCAGAGGAAAGCGGCTTTAGATATATCAGAAGAATAGAGAGTTATTTCATACTAAGAATATCTGTGAACTTAGAATAAATTTGCATAAAAAATAAAATATGATGAATATCATATATAGGTTTATATTAAAATTAAAATGGGGGATAAATTGAATGATTGAGAAGAAAAAAGTAAGCTTATCGTTTCTTGACCGCTTTTTAACACTATGGATTTTTATAGCCATGGGAATCGGCGTATTAGGTGGATATCTATTTCCTGGTTTTGCTGAATACTTGGAAGAAATGAGTACTGGAACTATCTCATGGCCAATTGCAATAGGACTAATCATAATGATGTACCCGCCATTGGCTAAAATAAAATATGAGGAGATGGGAAAAGTAACAAGGAATAAAAAAGTACTTGTACTCTCATTGATTCAGAACTGGATTGTAGGCCCTGTTTTAATGTTTGGTCTTGCAATTCTACTGTTACATGATATGCCAAACTATGCAATTGGGTTAATCATTATTGGCTTAGCAAGGTGCATCGCTATGGTTATCGTATGGAATACACTGGCAAAAGGTGATAATGAATACTGTGCAGCATTAGTAGCATTAAATTCTATATTTCAGATATTATTATATTCTGTGTATATCTACTTGTTTGTAACGGTATTTCCAAAATGGCTGGGGTTGTCCTGGGGTGGTCAGGTAATTGATATCTCTATCTGGGATGTTGCCAAAAGTGTTCTAATCTACTTAGGTATACCATTTGCTTTCGGATTTTTAACAAGATTATTCCTTTTGAGAGTTAAATCTAAGGAATGGTATGAGAGGGTATTTTTACCTAAAATATCACCTTTAGCATTAATCGCTTTACTTTATACTATCGTTGTAATGTTCGTATTAAAAGGTCAATTTATTGTTTCTTTACCAATGCATGTAGTTAGGATTGCTATTCCGCTTCTGCTTTATTTTGCCATTATGTTCTTTACAAGCTTCATTATGTCATACAAACAGAAACTATCCTATGAGCAGACGGTAACTTTGTCCTTTACGGCAGCCAGTAATAACTTTGAATTAGCTATAGCTGTTGCAGTAGCTGTATTTGGGATATCTTCTGATCAGGCATTTGCAGCAGTGATAGGGCCATTGATCGAAGTACCGGTAATGATTATTCTTGTTAATATTGCTCTTACTCTTAAGAACAAGTTATATAAAAAGAATGGATCACATGATGATATCAGTAATAAATAGTTCTACTTTCCTAGCTTAAATTACGAACAAAACTTTGATAAATGAGGCCTGACTTTCGGCTAGAATTCAAAGTTGAGAAGGTTTAGTGATTATTATAAACTGTTAATTTACAATCTCCATAAAATATAATTTAAAATATTTACTAGGAGAGGAGATAATTAATTTGAGTAATGTTATGAATCATAATTTATGTAGCTGTGAGAATTGCCAGCATCAGATGTGTACGAAACGGGTTCCAATTTTTGCATCGCTTGAAGCAGAAGAATTGAGAAGAGTTGCGAATCTGATTCTCAGAAAAGAATATGCAAAAGGTGAGTTAATTCTTATGGAAGGGGAAAGTTATGATAATCTTGTAATAATAAATCAAGGTCAGGTAAAGGCCTTTCGTAATACAAATGAAGGAAAAGAACAGATACTCTATATTTTTTCGGAAGGTGACTTTTTCGGTGAAAGAAATATTTTGCAGGAACAGGAATCTGCTTATCACGTTGAGGCTTTGGAAAAAACGAAAATCTGCATGATTAATAAGAAGGATTTTCAGACTTTATTACGTGAACTACCGGAGATAGGGATTAAAATAATTGATGAACTATTAAATCGGATAGAAGGACTTGAAGATACGATTCAAAATATGGGAACGAAAAATGTTGATGTAAGAATTAATGCTGTACTACTTGAATTTGCAAATAAGTATGGAAAGAATAAAGAAAGAGGACTTGAAATTGATCTTCCTTTAAGCAGGGAAGGTATTGCAAATTATATTGGGCTTACACGGGAAACAGTTAGTCGAAAACTGAACCTACTGCAAGAAGAGGGAATTATTGAAATGTTAGGCAATAAAAAGATAATTCTTCTGGATAGACATGCATTAGAAGTACTCATGGAATAAATCGTAGAATAATTAATAAAAAGAAAAAAACTGTGAATGCAATCACAGTTTTTTTCCTTTTATAGGTGTATTCTCTAATCAAGTTAAGAACAATACAAAATATAAGGAGGAATTAATATGAGTTTTGTAAAATTATTAGAGAATGTATATTGGATTGGAAAAGTAGATGACAGAAAAGTGCCTTTTCATCGGTTAATATTGGAGAAGGGCACAACCTATAACAGTTATCTTCTATTAACCGATAAACCTACGGTAATTGATACGGTTGATATGATGTATGGGAAGGAATATGTAGATAATCTGAGTAAGCTGATTAATCCGGAAAAAATTGAATATATCGTAATTAATCATGTTGAACCGGATCATGCTGGAGCACTTCCGGCTCTTGCAGCAAAAGCTAAGAATGCTAAAATTGTTGCTACTGAGTTGGCTGTGAAACTGTTAGGAGATATGTTCCGGCTTCATCAGCGTGAGTTTATTACAGTAAAAGACGGGGATACCCTAGACATTGGAGGTAAAGTACTAAAATTCATTGAAACACCATACCTTCACACAGAAGAAACAATGATTACCTACAGCATAGAAGACGGTTTCTTATATCCCTGTGATTTATTCAGCACGCATATAGCAACCTTTGATCTTTTTAACGATTTAGTGGACGATTCTATATATTTAGAAGATTTTAAAGTGTATTATAAACTGATTATGTCTTCTCACAGACCCTATGTTAGAGATATGCTTAATAAAATTAAAAATCTGGATATCAAATTGATAGCTCCATCCCATGGCTTCATACTGAGAAGTAATCCGGCTAGGTTCATTGATTTATATGATGAAATGAGCTCGCTAAAAGAATCAAGCAAAAAAGTAGTTATTGCTTACAGCTCAATGACCGGAAACACAGCAAAAATAGCACAGAAGCTTTCGGAAGGCTTGAAATCAACAGGTGTTGAAGCAACGATATTCAACCTTAAAAATGCAGATTTAGAAGATCTGAAATTAAAAATAGCGGAAAGTGATGGCCTTTTGGTAGGAAGCTCTACCAAATATGGTGATATGGTTGGTAACACAGAAGAATTCCTAAAATCTATCCAAGGTTATGATAACAGTAACAAGCTGGCAGCAGCATTCGGTTCCTATGGCTGGAGTGGAGAAGCAATTGTGTATGTGGAAGACTATCTAAATGACGCAGGATTTAAAGTGATTAATCAAAAATATATGATAACTGGACAGGGAATGGATGCACCGTTGCTGCCTCTCAGAATCAAATTCACCAATACGGAAGATTTAGATAGAGCAAGTTCTGCGGGACGAGTATTTGGTGAACAGATACTGACAAATTCATTGCTTGTAGATTAAGTTGATACATGAATAGCAAACATAATGACCATGAATAGAATGGAGGATTGAATATGAGTAAATTTAACACATCTTTGAGTATAGGCGAAATAGTAGCGAGTCTACCTAAGGCGAGTGAAGTATTTAAGAAATATCATATTGATTTTTGCTGTGGAGGGAATAGACTGCTTTCGGAAGCGATTAAGGAGCAGCAGCTGAATGAAGATGAAATATTGCAAGAGCTGGATGAAGCTGAAAAAGAGACTGAAGCATATAAAAATCAGACTGATTTTGTAAAATTGTCAAGAAATGAACTGATTGATTATATTGTAAGCACACATCATTCTTTCTTAAAAATAACACTGCCTGAGATAAGTGAGCTTACAACAAAGATTCTAAGAGTACATGGAACAAATCACGAAGAACTTTTTCAGGTTCATAAACTATTCCATAATCTGAAAACAGATCTTGAACAGCACCTTATTAAAGAGGAGGAGTTGCTGTTCCCGTTAATCAAGGAATATGATCAAGAACCATCTAAAGAGCTGCTGGCAAAAATCAGTAACGTAATGAGTGAAACGGAAAGTGAGCATGAGGCCGCCGGAGATATTCTCAAAGAATTAAGAAGAATTACCAAGGATTTTGTGGTTCCAGATGATGGATGTAATTCATTTCGTCTGACCTATGATAAGATTCAGGAGCTGGAGGCTGATTTGTTTCAGCATATTCATCTGGAAAACAATATCCTGTTTAAGCATCTTGAAAGTTGAAAAGATATCAGTAAAGACGCACTCATTAAAATAATGTGAGTGCGTTTTCCTGTATATGGATAAGATTATAAATATAGATGATGGATTTAAGCTGCTAAATCGCGTTTGTTATAATACCAGATACTTGTTCCGATACACAAAGCAGCAATGACCATTCCGATAAAAAGAAGCAGGATGTCTATTCTACCATTTACCATTACATCTGCAGCATTGGCATAATAAAACGGGGTTATGTATTTGGCAAATTTAAGCGGTGAAAGCACACGTGCCATCATATCAAGAAAGTAGAATAACATTGCAATTCCAAAACCACTACCGAGGCTTACTTTTTTAGAACAAGCTGATAATAAAACGCATATTGCACCTACTTCTGCCTGCATAGCAAGCTGACCGATATGAAAAATCAGCACTTCTTTTAAAGGTAAAACAGCATTTATTATCGGGAAGGATAAGATACCAAATAAAAAGCTTATTATATTAAATATAATAATCATTAACATTACAGCAGCGGTCTTCCCGGCTACCACACTATTTCTTGTAAAGGGCAGTGTATATAAAAATTCTGAGGTATGCCCGCCCTCTTCCTTTGATAAAATTCCAGTACCAAGCATTGCAGCAAACATAGCTCCACCAAGGGATAGTATGGCTCCGACATAGACTCCGTAAAAGCCGAGTGCGGTAGCCATACTTAACTTATCCATACCAAAGGCTGCTGTCAGTGCTCCCATGTTAGAGTAAGCATCCATTGCTTTTCTCATTGAATCTTGTAAGCTCGGATACATCAGCATAAAGCAGAAGTTCGTTCCCGAAATGGCTAAGGACCATATCAAAAGTGATTTATAATTAGTTTTTAATTCATGTTTAAAAATCATATTTTTGCACCTTCCTTTTCATAATAATGCACAAAGATTTCTTCTAATGAGGGCTCTTCGATAATAACATCCTCAAGATCCAGATTATTAAGAGCTGAAAGGAGAGCTTTCATATTACCGCGGTACATAAAGTTAAATACGTTGCCATCCTGGTTTACAGCAGATATACCAGATAAACTTGGCATCGTTGCAATGCCTTTTAGAGATACTTTTCTTGCATTTGTCTTAGTAAGATTGTTTACAGAGTCAATTGCAATCATCTTACCCTCCTTAATAATAGCAGCGTTATTGCAATAATTTTGTATTTCTGATAATACATGCGAAGAGAAGAAAACGGTTGCCCCCTCCTTATTAACCTCAGTAAGAAGGGTAAAGAATTCCCTCTGAATTAATGGGTCCAATCCGGAGGTTGGTTCATCAAAAATATATAAATCCGGCTTATGTTGCATGGCACATACTATGCTTACTTTCTTACGATTACCGAGAGATAATTCTTCAATTCTTTTCTTGGTATCAACTTTAAGACGATCACAAAGATCATTAGCTTTCTTTTTACAATCCATTTTATAAGCGTCAGCGGACATTTTTATGATTTCAGATACCCGCATTCTGGGATAGAACATGGTTTCTGAGGGCATATAGCCGATATGTTTTAGAATATTTACTTTATCTGTTTCAATGTCCATTCCGAGTAAATTTATCTTGCCAGAGTCTTTTTTGATAAGACCTAGCATTGATCTTATGGTTGTGGATTTTCCTGCGCCATTTGGACCGATAAAACCATAGAAGTCGCCTTTTTCTACTTGAAAGCTAATGGATGAGACACCTCTGGCTTTTCCATATTTTTTTACTAAACTTTGAATTTGAACTGCATATACCATATTAGTCCTCCATTAAATAATTTTATTATTTCGCTTGAAGTTTTCAAGTTGGTTATTTAATTGTTTTGTGTCATGTTTCTTGGTGAAGCTTACGATGAACCATACCATGATATATGATAAGATAAGCATGGTATAAATAGTTATACCGCTCCATTCCGGCATGCCATCAAACCAACCACCAAGACTACTAACTATAATAATTATAATCAAGGATAGAATGCTCATTATAACAGCTCGTAAGATAAAACGATTCACACGAATGCCCGTGCACTTTGGGCATAAATCCTGAGAAATAGCCGCTTTTGATATTCTACTAAGGATCCGCCTTTCTTTGGTGGGACTATTTATATAATAATCTTTATCCAGATTAAAAAATAATTTTTCTATCGTGGATAAAACATAATTCACGAGATACATTTCAAAGATAACCAAGATATCAACATTTTTTGTACCACAAAGCAAGTGAATCAAACAGTATACTATGATCATAACCGTAAAGTAAGTACAGGCTGCATATTCATTTTTTAGTTCCCAACTGCACCATTTCATTAATTGCTTCATAAGCTGCCGACCTCCTTTAAGATTGTTCTCAATTGTTTTGCATAATGCCTTGAAATAATAATGTGTTCACCATTTGATAGTAGTGCATCAATTCGATTACCTAACTCACTTTTGAGACTTTTGATCGAATTGATATTAATTACCATGGACTTTGAACATCGGAAAAATCCTGCTTTTGAATAAGCACTTTCAATATCATATAAGGTATAACCCGTTTTCAAAACCTGTTCCATTGTATAAATAAATAGTACTCCGTCGACGCTTTCACAATATAATACATCATATGGGTCGATTACATATTCTTTTTGCTCAGCATAACCTATTAGTTTCCTTTTATAAGTATCCAGAAGGGATAGAATCTTATGTACGTTATCATTAATGTCCCGACAATATATCACAACTTCCGGTTCAAGCTCATGAGAATCATTTCTTTCAATCCTAATTTTCATAATTTTCTCCACCTTTGTGTCTATAACCTATTTTCCTTATACTACATGGCTTAAAGTATTGCAATATATTTCCTTGCAAGAGGCAGTTTTTATAGGATAAGATGCATTTTTAAGAAAAATTCTCTATATTAATATGGGTGAATATATCAGAAAAAAATGAAATATATAATTGTTGAGTTTGAAATAGCATGATAAAATAAGCATAATGTTGGGGATTCTATATATACACCCAAACCAAATTTGTATAAACGAAGAATTTTAATATTCGAGGAGAATCAGCTATGAGAGAAGTTAAATTCAAAATGGAACGAGAGGGATTAGTAAATCCTCAGGATGAAGTCACAATCATTGAGAGACCGGGTCCTTCCAGTTATTCTTATATTATAGAACCAGCCGTTGCTATGTCTGGGTGCATCCCGTTGAATAATCCAATTAAATCAAGGACAGGTATTGTCAAAGAAGTGCAACATACTGACCGTGGTTTTTATGTTATAGTAGATTTTGATGAATAATCGCTATCACAAACATTTACAGGAGTTACGAAATGAAAAGTTCAAAGGGAATGTACATAATTGCAATGCTCATTTTTGGAAGTATTGGACTGTTTATCAGGAACATAGAGTTATCTTCGGGGCAGATTGCATTCGTTAGAGGAATTACCGGTTGTATATTTTTACTGGCAGCCTGTCCTGTGCTGAAACAGACACTTTCCACAAAAGCAATTCGCTCTAACCTATTGTTGCTTTTAATTTCAGGCGCAGCGATTGGTTTTAACTGGATACTTCTCTTTCAGGCATATAAGTATACATCAATTGCTAATGCTACCTTAAGTTATTATTTTGCACCCGTATTTGTAATATTTCTATCACCAATCTTTTTAAAGGAACGATTGACGAAAACAAAAGTATTCAGTATCTTGGCTGCAATCTTAGGAATGTTTCTGGTCGTCGGAATAGGTGGAGAGACAGGAAAGAACAGTATCATTGGAATTTGCTATGGTATCAGTGCGGCCATTTTATATGCCGGTGTTGTTATTGTGAATAAATTCCTGAAAGGTTTATCAGGGATAGAAACAACTTTAATTCAGCTTGGGGCAGCATCCCTTGTTTTACTTCCCTATATTCTTATTTCTGAAAAAGTTCAAATACTGTCACTGGATAAGAAGTCTCTACTGCTTCTTATCATTGTGGGGATTATTCATACCGGTCTTGCATATCTGTTCTATTTTACTGCGATGAGAAAATTAAGCGGGCAGACGATAGCAATATTCAGTTATATTGATCCGGTCTCTGCAATCCTACTGTCAAGTCTGATACTGGGAGAGAGGATGACCTTGGTACAAATACTCGGAGGAATTCTGATTCTGGGAGCTACTTTTATCAGTGAGGCGAAAAGTTATCTAAGTGAAAAATTAACCAGAATAAGATAATTAATAGGATTGACATGAAATAGTTTCTGTCTATATAATCAGATAATAATATTCAGTTAAATAAATATAAGTTAATGAGAGGTTAATTTCTATGAGCATTTCCAGTAAACATAAATATATACCTGCATATCAGCAGTCAAAAGTACCTGAAGAGAATGCTTGGATTTTGATTATTACAGATAAAAAGTTAGTGATGAGAAAAGAAGAAGACAGCGTATTTATTACTAAAATGAATGATTTGGAGAAAATACTGCCAAACGACGTGACCTATGAATATTTCGGCTGTTATGACGAACATGAATGCTTTTATATTAGTATGCAAGAAATACCTGCACTTCCTGAGAATCTGGAGCTGGTAGGGTTAAGAGAGATAACAGCAAGGTCAGGTGACCAGGGGTTATTCCTCCTCGCCGGAACAGCCAGTCACATACTTCATTGGGATAGTATCAACCAATATTGCGGCCGTTGCGGACATAAAACAAACAATAAAGAAAACGAGAGAGCAAAGGTTTGCCCAAACTGCGGTAATCTTATCTATCCAAGAATTTCTCCTGCTACAATAACAGCTATCTTCCATGAAGATAAGATACTTCTTGCGCATAATAGTCATTTTAAGAAGGATATGTATAGTCTTATCGCGGGATATGTTGAGGTGGGAGAGTCTTTGGAACAATGTGTGGAACGTGAGATTCGTGAAGAGGTAGGTATAAAAGTGAAGAATATTCGCTATTGGAACAGCCAACCCTGGCCATTTCCGGATGGATTGATGGTGGCTTTTACGGCTGAATATGAAAGCGGCGAGATAGCGGTTGATCACTATGAGATTACGGATGCCGGATGGTATCATGCAGACAACTTGCCGGATATTCCGCAAACAGACAGCATAGCGGGGAAGATGATACGCTGGTACCGGGAGCAATACTCAAACAATAAAGTTTGATTTTAAAAAGCATAATTCACAAAGCGAATTTTATTCGCTTTTAGAAGATTTGTGCCTATATCTTCCTAAATTGATTTTTCAATGCATTAAGCACAAACAAATTCAAAGGGCAGGTATGTTAGTTAAGTTAAACACTTGTGAGAAGATTATTAGTATTAAACTGCCAGTTGTGATGTCAAGCCGCTGTCGGCAGAATGGAGAAGTATGGAAACTTGGGAATATATCGTAGAACGTATTGATGGGGATTATGCACAGCTAAAAAGAATCGATAGGAAAGAGGATGATTTAAAGCTAGTAGCCCGTGCTTTATTGCCTCCTGAAATTCAAGAAGGTACACAGTTGAAATATGAAATGTTTGAATATACCGTCATAGAATAATCTCATGGAATGGAAATCAGATTTTCCTTACGATGGTTCCGTATTTTACATTTTTATATGTATTGAAAAAAGAATATCCCTAACGATATTATGTTAAGTGAGTATTTTTTCTGTTTGAAAATAATTGTGATATTAATTAAACTTTATTGGATTGACAGTTTTAAGATAAATGATAAAGACATATGATTAATTAATCATGATTTGATTGCTGTTTTTTAGCGGGAATTAATTAATATGAGAAATTTTATAATGAAAAAGCTTTGTGAAAATAAGGTCACAGGAAATATAATTATTGTAATAGCATCCATTATAATATTATATTTACTTTTCTCCGTATATTTTAATAAACATTTCTTTTTTTATACTGTCATTAACGGAGCAAATATGTCTCTTAAATCGTATGCAAATGAAGATGAAGCCATAGGAAAATTTGTGGCAGATTATAAGCTTGAACTGATAGGGATAGATGGTGCAAGAGAAGAAATTACCGGACAGGATATTGGGTTTCAATATAACGTAACAAACAGTATTCATAAAGTTCGACACATGCAAAAGTCGTTTCAGTGGATCAGCTCCGTCTATAAGAAACCGAAATATTATGTAAATGATCTGTATAAATTCAAAGAGGATAGTTTAAATCATACATTAGATGGATTGAAATGTATAAATAATACTCCCGTAAAATCACAGAATGTAAGCTTTTTATATAAGGATGCTTCCTATGAAGTAGTGAAAGAAAAGTATGGCAATATCATAAATCGGGATCAATTAAGGAAGGCTGTAATCGCTTCTATTTTACAGGGGAAAAAGGTGTTAAATCTATTTGATGAGAACTGCTATGAGATGCCAAGGTTTACTTTAAATTCGGATAAAACAGCTAAAACAAAGAATTTGTTAGATCAGTATGTATTGACTAAAATCACTTATCAATTTGGTAATAGTAAAGAAATACTGGATGGTAATATAATCAATCAATGGTTGTATGTTGATGATAATTTAGAGGTACAGATAGATAAAAATGCCGTAATTCAATATGTGAAGGATTTGAGTAGCATTTATGATACCGTTGGTATCATAAGAAACTTTAAAACATCTACAGGTAAAGTAATTGAAATTAAGAAAGGGCTTTACGGCTGGAAAATAAATCAGGATGCAGAAGTAAAGGCTCTATTAAATAATATCAAACTTGGTGCTGAAATAGAAAAAGAACCTGTTTATTCTCAGAAGGCATTATCCAGAAATGAAAATGAAATTGGCAATACCTATGTCGAAATTAATATAACCAGACAGATGCTATGGTTCTATAAAGCTGGAAAGCTGATCGCTCATGGATCCGTAGTAACGGGAAATCCAAACAGAGGGAATGCCACGGTTCAAGGCGTTTACGGACTTATGTATAAAGAAAAAGACACCTCTTTAAAGGGTCCAGGTTATGAAGTCGGAGTGACTTACTGGATGCCTTTTTATGGAAATATCGGAATTCATGATGCCAGCTGGAGAAATTCATTTGGAGGAGATATCTATAAAAGAAATGGAACACATGGATGTGTAAATGCACCATACTACTTAGCAAAGACCATATATGATAATATAAAAGAAGGTATTCCCGTTATTGTATACGTAGAAGAAAATGAAAAGAAGGAACAACCGTGATATGATAATATGAAATTTGGTTCGGTTGTCATAAGCAGGTTAAAAAATACAAAGGAGTCATGAAATGAGATTTTACTTTGCACCGATGGAAGGTATTACCGGATATATTTATCGAAATGCACATCATACCTTCTTTGGTAATATGGATAAATATTTTTCTCCGTTCATTGTACCGAATCAGAATGGGAAGCTTAGTACAAGGGAAAGGAATGATATTCTTCCTGAGAATAATAAAGGGCTGATTTTAGTTCCCCAGTTACTGACAAACAATGCAAAAGATTTTATAAAAACCTCAATGGTAATAGAACAGCTTGGTTATCAGGAAATCAATCTAAATCTGGGATGTCCATCAGGAACGGTTGTCTCCAAAAACAGAGGCGCCGGATTCTTAGCAAAACAGGAAGAACTGAATCGTTTTTTAGAAGAAATTTATAATGCTTCCGTTACAAAGATTTCAGTAAAGACCAGGATAGGAAAAGATCATCCGGAGGAGTTCTATGAATTAATTGAAATATTCAACCAATATCCAATCAAGGAGCTTATCATTCATCCTAGGATCAGAGAGGATTTTTACAATAATCATCCTAATATGGACGTTTTTCGGGATGCAGTTTTAATGAGCAAGAACCCGGTCTGCTACAATGGAGATATCTGTACCCCAGAAGATATCTTGAAATTTTCTCTTGATTTTCCTGAGGTTGATTCTATGATGATTGGTCGTGGACTATTACGTAATCCAGGATTAATTAATGTTATGTATCATAATACAAAACTGGATAAAAAAAGATTAAAAGAATTTCATGATAAAATATATGAAGGCTACAAAGAAATTCTTTATGGTGATAGAAATATACTATTTAAGATGAAAGAATTATGGTTTTATATGATACCGATATTTACAGACAATTCTAAATATGCAAAGAAAATTAGAAAAGCAGAGAAATTAAAAGATTATAATGAAGCAGTGATAAACCTATTTGAAGAACAGGAGCTCGTTTATTAGAACCAAGGAGCTGTGGTCACGAATTAAGACGATTATTTTTAAAAATCTTAATCCGACCACATATTCCTTGATCAAATCTAAATATTTGTCATAGTAATTTTTCCTTACTGTTTTGTTCAACCAACTGAGTTAAATGCACTTCCTGACTATTATGAGGTTGATTTAAGTAGTGAATACTTGCAGTGGTTTTATCGGCGTTAACCTCTTCAATATAAATGGGGCGATCATTATAAGTAACATTTATCATATTAGGTGAATCTGCAATTTCTGTCGCTCGTCTGATATCCATGGATTAGTCTCCTTTCATTCATATTTAGATTTAGTGTTTTCGGTTAGAAAATAAAATATTCAATTTTAGTGATAATACGGATAGAACAGTAGCTCCTATCTGAGAAAATCAAAGTACCGATTTTCAAAATATTTATCTGAACCATGCTTTATATCAAAAAATATCCTTTTATGACATAGTTTTAACACATCTAGACATTAGCGTAATAGGTAGTTAAGTACAAAGCTGTTAGAGGCAATATCTTTTGACTAATTGTATTTTTAGTCATATTGTTATAAAATTCATTCGTTATGAATCATTAAGAATTTAATAAACATGATTTATTCAAGTACCGAAGAATAATTAATAACATTAAATATATTAATATAATAAACTCTATCAGCAGCTGATCCAATTAATGCATAGTTGTATTCTGGTAAGATACTCTGTGTGTTTATAACTACTACGATAAAAATACAGAATAATGGAGGCTGTTATGAAAAGACAAATAAGAAAACTTAGTATAATATGTTCTGCTTTAATAATAATGATTTGTATCTGTGGTTTTATGGAAGGCTTTCAGATGGCTCAGGCAGCAGTGAAAACACCAGCAGCTCCAACCTCGGTGAAAGCGACATCTTCCTCTAATAGTATCACAATTACCTGGAATGGTGTTACTGGCGCAAAAGGATATGCGGTTTATAGAGCGGCCTCAAGTTCGGGTACCTATTCGTTATTATCATTAACATCCTCCAAAAGTTATAAAGATATTAAATTGGCGACTGGAAAGAAATATTATTATAAGATAAGGGCATATGTAATTTCAGGAAATAAAAAAGTATACGGAAAATATTCCTCCGTAGTTAATACAATTGTACTTCCATCAGCACCGGCCTCAATAAAAGCAAGCTCCTCTTCTTATAATAGTATAACACTAAGCTGGAATGCTGTATCAGGGGCAGGCGGATATGCAGTATACAGAGCATCTTCAAGTACGGGAGTTTACTCCTTAATTACTACCACTACCTCAAAGACTTATGTAAATAAGTCAGTAACAACAGGAAAGACGTATTATTATAAAGTAAGAGCATACATAACATCAGGGACTACGAAAAAGTACGGAACCTATTCTTCAATTGTAAAATCAAAGGCTGTTCCGGCTCCTCCCTCATCCATAAAGGCAACCGTATCCTCCTATAATAGCATTACGATTAATTGGAATGGAGTAGCAGGTGCAAGCGGTTATAGAGTATATGTAGCAACTTCAAGCAATGGAACCTACTCTTTAATTACTGATACGACAAAGGCGAATTATGTAAATGCTGGGCTTACAACTGGGAGAACATATTATTATAAAGTGAGAGCCTACAGGTTAGTAGGAAGCACAAAAGTATATGGCAACTATACCTCGATAGTGAGTAAAACGCTTAACCTGTCCACACCGGTTTCAGTGACAGCAACAGCAGCTTCAACGGATCAGATTGGTATCAGCTGGGATTCGGTTGCGGGAGCAGAAGGTTATGAACTTTACAGTGCGCTATCAAGTTCAGGAACCTACAAGCTGATATCATCAGGCTCAGCTACAAGCTATAATGACTATGGGCTGTCAGCTGGGACAACTTATTATTATAAGATAAAAGCTTACAAACTCATTGACGGTAATAAAGTATATGGAAGTTTTTCAAGTACTGCAAGTGCAATGACAGATAAAGTTATCAATGTATCTTCGCTTAGCCTGAATAGTACCTCGTATACTCTTACCTTAGGACAAGCATATCAATTAATAGCTACAGTAGCACCGGCAAATGCTGAAAATCAGACATTAACTTGGGTATCCTCAGATAATTCTGTAGCAACGGTTGACCAAAACGGTAATGTTATGTCTGTAAATACTGGAACAGCTATTATAACAGTAATTACTACGGATGGCAGTAAGTCTGCAAATTGTACAATAAATGTAATAAACGCAGTTGATGTAGGAAATGAGAGTATCAAAGGAATTGATGTTTCTAAATGGCAAGGAGTTATTAATTGGGATAAAGTAGCGGGAAGCGGAATTCAATTTGCTATGATAAGATCATCCTTTGGAAGCAGCAGCACAGACCCTTATTATGAAACAAATTATACTGGTGCTAAGGCAAGTGGGATTGCTGTTGGAGTTTATCATTACAGCTATGCTACAACGGTAGCCAAAGCTGCTACTGAAGTGCAATTCTTAATTAGTAAGCTGCAAGGAAAACAATTTGAATATCCAATCTGTGTTGATATCGAAGACTCCTCAATGAGTACCCTAAGCAAGAAAGCATTGACGGATATTGCAATTACTTATCTTGATGCACTGTCCAATGCAGGCTATTATCCAATGATTTATGCCAACAAAACTTGGTTTACTACGAAGTTGGATGATACACAGCTTGCAGGATACGACCACTGGCTGGCACAATGGGGTTCTAGTATTACCTATACCGGTGAGGTGGGAATATGGCAGTATAGTTCCTCCGGTACGGTTAGCGGAATTAGCGGCAAGGTGGATATGGACACCTCATTTATAGATTATGCTTCTTTGATAAAACAGCTCGGGTTAAATGGATTTTAGATTAACGAAAGCATTTCAATATTAGACCTTCTTGATAGAGCGATAACCGCACTCAAAAGAGTGCCTTATCGCTCTTTTGATATATCATTGACTGAATTTTCTTTAAGATTAGCAGAGGTACAGTCAGCTTCTTGATAAAAACTATTTATTAATTGACAGGAGGAATCTATTATAATATAATTCAAAATTATTAAAATGAATTGAAAAGATTGAGGGGATCATTATGGAAACAGTAATTCATTTAAACAATGTATGCAAGGATTTTAAGGTTTTAAACCGAAGGGAAGGCCTTAGGGGGAGCTTGTTGGATTTGTTTTCAAGAGATTACAATATGGTGAAAGCAGTTAAAGACATCTCTATGGATATTGGTAAAGGGGAAATCGTTGGTTATCTTGGACCGAACGGTGCCGGAAAAAGCACTACGATTAAGATGATGACGGGAGTTTTGGAACCTACCTCCGGTGAAATTACGGTAAATGGTCGTGTACCCTATAAGAATAGAACTGCAAATGCCCAGAATATAGGAGTTGTATTCGGACAAAGATCCCAGCTTTGGTGGGCGCTTCCTTTGATTGAATCCTTCAAAATTCTTAAGGATATCTATCGGATCCCAGAAAAGAACTATAAGGATATGATGGAATTTTATGAATCAATCGTGGATATTAAAGCCCTGTACTCAAAGCCTGTTCGTCAAATGTCATTGGGACAGAGAACGTTAAGTGACATTCTTGCAGCATTTTTACATAATCCGCCCGTTGTCTTTCTGGATGAGCCTACGATTGGACTGGATGTATCCATGAAAAGTAAAATCAGGGAATTGATTAAGGCTCTGAATCGGGAGAAAGAGACTACGGTTATCCTTACCACACATGATATGGGAGATGTGGATGCTCTGTGTAAAAGGATAATCATAATAGATAAAGGAACTATGCTCTATGATAACAGCATTGAAAATCTAAAAAGCTTTTTTGGTACTTACCGTAATTTGAAATTACAGTTTGGTAAAACTGCTGAAGATTTGACAGAAGATAAGATGAATCAAAATGCCTCCTTGTTGGCAAATTATCTAATTAATACATTTCCTGAGGCACCTTCCATTAATGTATCCGTACAGGAGGAGTGGATTAGTGTACTGATTAACGAAGAGGAAGAAGATGTCATGACGGTTCTTAACAGCATTCAGAAGCTGAGGAAAATTTATGATGTTACTATGGAAGAAATTTCAACGGAAAGCGTTATTAAGAAAATATATGAGGGAGGGATAGCTTGAAAAATCAAGATTTTTCAAAAAGCAAATTTGTGCAGCTGCCCAAATTCGCAGGATTACGGCAGCGTGAAGGGATTAGTATGAATATCAAAGGCTATCTTGCTCTTACTAAAGCCGGAATTACGGAACAGATGAATTTCAGACTTGGTACAGCTGTCGTGTTCTTAGGGAATCTCATCTACTTATTAATTATTTATTTTCTATGGAAGGCAATTTTCGCATCCTCTGAGACGGATGTGGTGAACGGAATGACATTTTCGGATACGATGATTTACTTAGTTCTTGCTATGGCATTATTTAATTTTATGGAGGTATATTTCGTTTGGCTCATAGGCAGAAATATTCAGTCCGGTAAAATTATTCTTGATATTATTAAGCCAATCCCGTTTGAGCAGTTTATGTTCTTTTCCAATGCAGGAAATCTGGTAGTAAACTTTTTTCTGACCCTGGTGCCGACAATGTTGATTGTATATTTTCTGTCGGGTGGGGCTTTTTTGTTAAACATAAATCTTTTGTTTTTTATCGTTAGTGTTGTATTTGCACTATTGATTAATTTTTCGATTAACTTTTTTGTGGCAACGATCTGCCTCTATACGGAATCTATCTGGGGAATCAATATTATGAAGGAGGTTATCGTTATGCTCTTGTCCGGGGCTTCAATACCGTTGGCCTTTTTTCCTGCCACCCTTCGTGAAATCGTTGGTTACCTGCCGTTTCAAGCTATTTATAATACACCGCTTACCATATTAATTCAAAAGAAGATATCGGTTCAAGGTAGTATGGAGCAAATTCTAATTCAGCTTTTCTGGGTAGTAATTACAGGTATCGGAGCACATTTGTTCTGGAAATTCTCTTTAAAACGAATTACAGTAAACGGCGGCTGATTTCCATCATTATATTACTTTGGACAATAGATTTGGAGGTAATCATGAAAAAAAACGGATTGTTGTTTTATTTGAAGATTTATCAAAAAATCCTGATTCAGGATTTGAAGAGTAAAATGAGTTACCGTGCAGATTTCATTATATCAATGATTGGTATGATTTTTACGAATATAACAGGTTTTGTAACATTCTGGATTCTATTTCAGAATTTTAACGAAATCAACGGCTGGAATTATTATGAAATGCTTTTCCTATACGGTTTTTCGTTAACGGCGCTCACTCCGATGCAATGCTTATTCGATAACAACTGGAATCTGAGGGGCTATATATACTCAGGTGATTTTGTGAAATACTGTTTTAGACCGATTAATTTATTCTTTTATTATATGTCAGAAATATTTGATATCAAGGGACTTGGACAGCTTGTGATGGGTATCGGAACTTTAATCTATGCATGGAGTCACCTGCATCTTGCAGTCACCTTACTGGCTATACTGAAATTGATTGTTGCACTAATTACGGCATCACTTTTTATGATAGCCATCATGAATATTGCGGCTGCAACCTGCTTCTGGATTATCAATTCCGGGTATATTATGGTAACGGTTTTTAAATTTACGGATTATGCAAAGTATCCGGCAAGTATTTATAATAATGTATTTCGTTTTATCTTTACCTTTATAATACCAATTGCTTTTGTAGCTTATTATCCAAGCCTTACATTCTTAAGACCAGATCATATACCTCTTTTAACTTTACTGTCACCAGTACTAGGTGTCCTGTTTTTCTATCTAAGCTACCGAATCTGGATGAAAGGTGCGATGTCTTATACAGGAACGGGATCATGATTATTTATTATAATAATAAATAAAAATAACTTGAATATGAGGATAAAGAGATGGAGAAAAACGAATATATAAATGGTCCAGAGTTGCTTTATCAATTATTAGATAACAATATAGAAGAAGTGAAAACTTATCTTAAAATGGGCGGAAACCCGAATGTTGATCTTTCATACCAATATAAATTCATTAGTCCTGTAACTTCAAAAGAGAAATTATTGAATACAGAAACCAAGCCTTTAGAAATTGCTATTTCAAGATTATATTATAACTTGGTAGAATTGCTAGTGGAATTTGGTGCAGAGATATCGGACAAACTGGAATATGCTGTTAGAAAAGATGATGAAAAAATGATTCGGCTTGTAGTGAGATTAGGTGCAGAACTTGATTTTAATGATAATGTAGGTAAAAGTGCATATGAAGTAGCTTACTACTACAAATGCTATAATTCCATGTTAGTTTTGAAAGATTTGGGTTTAAGTGTTAAGAAATATGGAGGGAATGCATTTCGAAATGCAGCATCTAATGGTGATTTTAAACCTGTAGAATTTTTTTACAATAATGGTATAGATATAAATTATAACACTACTGATATGGTTTTCTCAGAGGCTTCAACTCCTGTTATAGAAGCCGCAAGGTGTAACCATTTTGAGATGGTCAAGTGGCTTGTTGAACGGGGGGCAGATATTAAGATTGCTGATAAATATGGTGATAGACCATACACCTGTGCTATTAAGAATAACAATTCAGAGATGGCAGAGTATTTAAAAGCATTTGAACCAGAAGAATGGCATAATGAAGAACAAAAACTAAAGGAACTGAAAACATATAAACTTCCTCGTAAACTAATTGATTTTCTTCGGGGCAAGGATTTGGCGTTGAATATTAAAGATAATAGTGATGTTTCATACGTTGTGTTCAATTCACTGGTAGATTGCAAAGAAATTAATTGGAACGGATATAAGTTTATTGATTTATTGAGAGAGGTAGATAATTATTCTCCAGATGGATTTTTAGTTTGGTATCCAAAAGGAAAATGCCTTGCTTCTGCGGATTATGAACATGAAGAATTTAGGATACTTGATAAATGGGATGACTTTGTTAAAAACCCTTCAAATACAATTAATAAAATTTTTGAATAGAGTATTTTAGCTACTTTTTCGGTGCATACTTGGCGTTGAAAACAGGCAAAAAGACAAGGGAAGGTTCTGGAACTCTATACAAAGAAGATTGCCTTTATATAAGGAATTGTTTATACTTAATGTATGAATTAAGTAATTACGAAACTATACAATATCTATAATTTATGAGTTTCGCAATTATCTATAATGTATGAATAATTTGGAGGTTTTGTATGGATAGTAATCGAAAAAAGCAGCTAAAAGAAATGTATATGAACAGTAAGTCAACAATGGGAGTTTATCAAATAAAAAACTTAGTAACACAAATATCATATATTGGTGTAACTCAGGATTTGAAAGGCACCATGAACGGTAATAAGTTCAAATTGGATACTGGAAACTTTAAGGATAAGGAATTGCAACAAGAGTGGATTAAGTACGGCAGTGATAAATTTGAGGTGTCAATCTTATCTGAACTGGATTATGAAGAGGATACTACAAAGACAGACTACTTGGAAGATCTACTTGTTTTACGGAATATGATTACAGAAGATATAACAAACAAGAAATATATTTAATAATTCAATGCACAGTAAAAATCGGGAAGCGTCAGCCTCCCGATTTTTATTTCATAGGAAATTGCGTCCTATGAAATAAAAAGCACTCCATACAGGATGCGCACCTCGCGGTAAGGAAGTATGTTACTACGTAACCCGCTCGGGCGCGGAGAATGTGCGCGCACATTCTTTGTTCTTATTAAGATAAAATGATTCGGATGTCAAAAGTCAGATTTTATTTAGTGACATGTATATTTGTAAATACACATTCATAAAACTAATTAATTTCTGATTTTTAACAACCAAATCATAAAATTTAAATTAATTAAGAATGTTATTTAAAAAATCGCAAAATACCTTATTAAGGTATTTTATAAATTTATCAATAGATAATATGAGTTTTCTTTTTATTATATGGTGATCAGCACTTTAATCTACGAAAAATGTATACTTTTATATGGATTGGAGAAGATATCCAAAAGAATGGAGATTGATATGAGAAAAATTATTGACTTTAATAAGAGTATATTTGAAATCTGCAATGAAAATCCGGAGATTGTTGATATCATGAAGGAGCTTGGCTTTGACAGTATTGGTAATCCGGCGATGCTGAATACGGCAGGGCGTTTCATGACAATTCCGAAAGGAGCAGCAATGAAAAAGATTAATCTTGATCATATTAAGGAAATCTTGATTAATAAGGGTTATGACATAACTGAATAAGAAGGAATAACTTATGTTTGCATAGATATGAACAATCAGCATGGAGGTAAAAATGAGTGAAATTATAAACAACAGGGAATATCGTCAAAAAGTCTTAAAAGAGCTTATCCTAGAGCTGCATAACGGAAAAAGTGTAGATGAGGTAAAACAAAGATTTGAAAAGTTGATACAGGGGGTTTCGGCAATAGAGATTACTGAAATGGAGAATGCCCTTATTCGCGAAGGAATGCCGATTGAGAATATCCAGAAGCTTTGTGATGTACATGCAGCTGTCTTCAAGGGTTCCATAGAAGAGATACACAGTATGGGAAAACCTGAAGAAATCCCAGGGCATCCCATTCACACCTTTCGCTTGGAAAACCGGGAACTGGAAAAGCTGATAGAAGGTAAGATAATTCCGGATCTGGAACGCTTTAAAAGCTTTGATAATACCAAGGCTTTCGATCCGTTTATTGAAGATTTTAATCTTTTATGGGAAATTGATAAGCATTATTCAAGAAAAGAAAATATACTATTTCCGTATATGGAGAAATACGGTATTACAGCACCGCCAAAGGTAATGTGGGGTGTTGATGATGAGATAAGGGAGAATATGAAAGAAACTCAAAGGTTATTATCGAGTAATACAGAGAATAAGGAACAGCTATTGAAAATAGTGGGTGAAGTAATTGATCGGGTAAAAGAGATGATATTTAAGGAAGAGAATATACTCTTTCCTATGGTTTTGGAAACTTTATCCGAGGATGAATGGGTAAAAATAGCCAATGAAAGTGATGAAATAGGATATTGTCTAATTAAGCCGGCAAGTAACTGGAGACCTTTAAAAATAAATATTGAGAATAAGGAGAAGGAGCATGGCGAGATGCCTTCTAATCACGGATACATTAGGTTTGACGCAGGTATCCTGCTGCCAGATGAATTGAACGCAATGTTAAATACTCTACCTATGGATATTACTTTTGTGGACAAAGATGGCACAGTAAAATATTTTACCATGGGGAAAGAAAGAATCTTTGCAAGGACAAAAGCAGTTATTGGCAGGCAGGTACAGAACTGTCATCCACCTGCAAGTGCCCATATCGTAGAGAAGATAGTTGAAGATTTTAAGGAAGGCAGAAAAGAACATGAAGATTTCTGGATTAAAATGGGGCCGAAATATGTATATATCAGGTACTATGCAGTCAGAAATCAAGAAGGCGAATTTCTTGGCACACTTGAGGTTACCCAGGATATCAAACCAATACAGGAAATCACGGGTGAAAAACGATTAATGGATTAAAATAGTAGTTATTATATTAATAAGTAATTTTGGCTTATAGAAAGGGTTTATGCATCATTGAATTGCATAAACCCTTTTGTAAATGAATAAATTTAATATGTTCATTACTTATTTCTGAAGCTTAATCAGTTCCGGATAGTAGGAATAATTAAGGTTCTCATTTTGAATGATTAGTCCGCTGAAATAATGATGATTGCCGGAGGAATCTAATAAATGCCAGCGATCCATAAGCTCAGGGTAAGTTATAAATGTGTAAAACCCCAGTGTATAAGGATCCATAAATAGAATAGAATACTCATTGTATCCACAGGCTATGGTATAATGAGAATCTTTCCAGTTAAACTTATAATCAATATCGTCATCCTTCCAGGCCTGAAGCATCAGTATCGGAGTAATCCCCCTATCTATATAAGCTTTTAATATATCAATATTCATATCAGTACAGTATGAGGCATGAAAGCCCAACATCTGCATTGTACTGATAATATTCTGATAATCGGTCCCAAAGATTGGCTTTGTCTCTAGCATTTCTGCCAGTACATCCTGTCGATAGATGATACCGTAGCAGGCAAGTATCGACTGTACGCATGCAACACCACAGGTATAAACAGTTTCTTGAAAGCATAAGGGAACTTTGATAAAACAGTTTACCATCAAATCACTCCTTACTCAATAGGGCATTACTCTACATAATATAATATGATATCATGTCGAAATAGGTGATTTGATGAAAAAAAGGAGCCCTAAATCAATTTAATTTATAGTTTTCGTAGAAAAATGACTGTTTTAGCGCGCTTTATATTGAAAATAATCCCACACTTGTTCGGCAGTGTCTTCAGCCAATTCGAGATCAAACAGGATCTGAAGAAGTCCGAAACGATTACGAAGCTCCTTGGCTACCAGAAAGCTGTCTATAAAGGATGATTTATCGATGCCAACAGCCATTGGGGTTGCGGGAGCACCAAGTTCGGACAGATATTGATATATCAAATCAGAGGAGGGTAATTGACAGGTAACATTTTTCAGCTCGTCCCAATGCTTTTCCAGCTGATCAATGCGTAACAGTCGATCCTTGGTGGTATTCTTCCCGATTTGATCCTCCAATGCAATGACTGAATCGGCGGCAGGACCATATGCTCTGTGCATTTTTTCCTCCCATTGCTCCTTAGAATATTGAACAGCTAGCGCCCTGGCATGATTAAAATCAATGTTATTTGACATTAAAAGTTCATAGGCTTTGATTACCGCTATGGTTCCGATACCTACCTTCGTTCCGTGAAGAACGGGCTTCTTACCTTGGAATAAAAAGATCATTTCCCAGTAGTGAGAGAGATGATGCTCACTTCCGGAAGCGGGCCTGGAATTACCGGCATAACTCATTGCGATACCGGATAAGACTAATGCTTCCATAATACCTTTTATGGCTCCGGGGTCTTGTTCTTTTGCCCGATCTATGTCTTCTACAACAGTTTCCAAGGATTTTCTAACGATTCCTTCAATCGCTTTACAATGGTATTCTCCTGTTAAGATGTGGGCAATTTCCCAATCACACAGGCAGGTATATTTACCAAGGATATCTCCGATTCCGGCATAGATCATCTCCATGGGAGCCTTTGACAGAATGTTGGTATCTCCTAAGATTGCAAGGGGGGTATGTGCTTCATAGGTGGTTTTCATATGATTGACGATGATTGGCGCTACATTGGAGGCAAAACCATCCACGGAGGGAGCAGTTACAGCGATTATATAGTTAAGGTTGAGTTTATAACTAAGAAAACGGCTAAGATCATTAATGGTTCCGCTGCCAACCGCTATGATCAGATCACATTTCGGATCAAAGTGAATCAGTATCTCACCAATAGCTTTCTCATCGGGTACAGGTTCGGTATCATTAATTATGTAATTGGTATAAGAAATCCCTTCTTTAACCATATTAGAAGTAATCAGATCACTAGCAATTTTGTAAGTTGTCAGATCATAGAGAATGAAAGCTTTATGAAAGTTATTTGATATTATCAGTTCAGATAGCTTTGAAATTATTCCTTCTCCAATAAGAATCTGTTTAATTGGAATGGAGTGCTGTCTCTTGCAGTCGCAGGAAAATGATTGATTTAAATAATCTGTTATAGTTAATTCATCGTTCAGATACATAATATCGCCTTTCCTTATTTTATGTCATAAGTAGTTTTCTTAGATTATAGCATGATTTTAAATATGAGTCTAATAAAAGTAGCTTTTGATTGACGAATATGGAAAAAACAAATACAATAGACCTTAGTCGCGAAAATTACTGTCAGGAGGGTATACATGGAACCGCATAAGAAAAATATAGTAATCGCATTAATGGTAGCAATGTTTTTAGGAGCTGTTGAGGGAACAGTTGTAACAACAGCTACGCCTACGATAGTAAAAGACTTGCATGGATTTGAAAGTATAAGCCTGGTTTTTTCTGTATATCTTTTAACCACGGCAATTTCTACTCCCATATACGGAAAATTATCTGATCTATATGGAAGAGTTAATATACTTTGTATCGGTATCATCATTTTTTTATTGGGAAGCGTTTTGTGCGGTGTTTCGCAGAATATGCCAATGCTCATTGCATTTCGTGCGCTACAGGGCTTGGGTGCGGGATCCATATTTACCGTAACCTTTACCATAGTAGGAGATGTCTTCACCCTAGAAGAAAAATCAAAGGTGCAGGGAGGTATGAATACCGTATGGGGAGTGGCAAGTCTTGCCGGCCCCTTTCTAGGAGGCTTCTTAATCGATACCCTTTCCTGGCACTGGATATTCTTTATTAATCTTCCTTTTGGTATTTTGTCAATCATATTATTGAAAAAAAGTCTAAAGGAGAACATTAAGAAGGAGAAACATAAAATAGATTATGCCGGAGCGGTTGTTTTATCTGCTGCCATGGTATTACTGCTTAATATATTCTTGTCGAATAATACAAGTGTAATGAGACAGATTTATTTTATCAGTTTATCAACGGTAGTAGTGTGCCTATTATTTATTATATTTTATTATATTGAAAGAAAAGCAGCCGAACCTATCATACCCTTTGATTTATTTACCGGTACCAATATACTTGTAAATAGTATTAGCTTTTTATCCTCAGCAGCACTAATCGGTATCAATGTCTATATGCCGATTTTTATTCAGAATATTCTTGGATATAATCCGACCGTCTCGGGTCTCGCTCTAGCTCCGATGTCTGTAGCATGGCTGATCTCTTCCTTTATATTGGGAAAATGCATTGCAATTTATGGCGGGAAGTTAATAATTATTATTTCAAATCTTATTTTGGTTATCAGTACAGCATTATTAATAATCATTAATATAAATTCTTCTCTGATATTTATAATATTATGTTTATGCATTATGGGATTTGGTATGGGCGGTGCCTTCACAACATTGACGATTATCATACAATCCAGTGTAAATTATCAAAAGAGGGGAGCTGCAGTGGCAACAAACTCCCTTTTAAGGACCATCGGTCAGACCATTGGAGTAGGTTTATTCGGCAGCCTTTTTAATGTGTTCATTGCCAGATACTTTAATCAAATGGGTATCAACGGCATTAATTCCAAAAATCTGTATACTGCAGCTGCTTCTGGTTTTTCAGTGACGAATGAACAGATAAAGCTATCATTAAACAGTTCTATTCATGTGATTGTATTATTGCTGACGTTATTAACTATCATTTGCTTTTTATTATCCTTTGTTTTACCAAGAAAAATTAAAGTTGATTAGCCTTGTTTAAGCAATTATTTCAGATATTCTCATTCAGTATTGATATTAATTTGGTTTCATAAGCTTTCATCGAATTTATATTCATAACTATACTTTAATTGAGGTATATGATGCCAAAATCAGTAATTAGTGATTATATTAATTATAAAAGGACCATGCTATAAAGGAATGAGTCGAAACTCCATCAAATATATTATAATAAATATTTGATGGAGTTTTTTTATGGAACTTATAAAGTATAGAAAGATCATTATTACAGCCTTAGCATTTATTCTATTGTACCTTTTTGGAGGCGGTATCGCAGTTCTGGTTAATGCTTATGAGAAGGATATAGCCAAGGAGGATTGTAAGAACTGGGGGCTGGGATTTTCAACGGAAGGGCAACCGCCGACTGCGACAGCCACAGCGGATGAACTAAAAAAATATGATGCTTATTATATTGGTGATACAAAGAATAAGATAATCTATCTTACCTTTGATGCGGGATATGAAAATGGATGTACCCCAGCAATTCTGGATGCATTAAAAAAACACAATGTACGTGCCACCTTTTTTCTGGTTGGAAATTATATAACCTCATGTCCCGATTTGGTGAAACGAATGGTGGAGGAAGGACATAATATTGCTAATCACACCTATTCCCACCCGAATATGTCAAATATTTCTTCCGTGGAGTCCTTCCGCAAAGAGCTGGAGAGTTTAGAGAAAACCTGTAAAGAAGTAACCGGTCAGGAGATGAAGAAGTATTATCGTCCTCCGCAGGGGAAATTTAGTCAGGAAAATTTAACTATGGCAAAAGAGCTAGGGTATAAGACCTTCTTCTGGAGCCTGGCTTATGTGGATTGGTATCAGGATAAACAACCCACAAAAGAACAGGCCTTTAAGAAACTACTCGGAAGAATTCATCCGGGAGCAATTGTTCTCCTTCATAGTACTTCGAAAACAAATGCAGAGATATTGGATGAACTGCTTTCAAAATGGGAAGAGATGGGCTACACTTTTGGAACTCTGGATGATTTAGTACAAGGTTAAAATATTGGTTCGGGTATCATAAGTCTGATTTATGTAAAGAGATGAATATGTATCCATATGCACACATATTCATTGATTTACCTTGATAGATGACTTATGACACCCGAACCAATATTAAAAAAACACATAGCTTCTGGAAAGCCTTGTTAATACCATTGCTTTTTAAAAAGTAATTATTCATCTTATCACGGTGATTGATACAAGGGGGGAAAATTTATTGTCAGCAAAAAAAGCGTTGGCTTGGTTATCATTCTGGATTAGTTTATCCTTATGTTTTAATGCAGGAATCTATTTTATCATGGGAAAAGAAAAGGCCCTTGAGTATTTTGGAGGATATGTCATAGAACAAAGCCTGAGTGTTGATAATTTGTTTTTATTTATTATGGTGTTCTCTTGCTTTGGAATCAAACTGGAGCATCAGAAAAGAGTTTTAAACTATGGTATCCTTGGCGCAATCGTTTTAAGGCTGATCTTTATTGTACTCGGTGTAACAATTATTAATATGTTTGAATGGGTACTTTATGTGTTTGGAGCTATTCTAATCATCAGTGGCTTAAGAATGATGTGTAATAAGAAGGAGTGTGTCAATTTTAAAGAAAGTAAGATACTTAAACTATTAGGTAAGCTAATACCTCTTACCGATAATCTCGAAGGAGTAAATTTCTTTGTCAGGAAAAAAGGTATTCTATATGCAACGCCGCTGTTTGCCATAGTTATTTTGATTGAATTTACAGATATCTTATTTGCAATTGATTCGATCCCGGCTGTGTTTTCAATATCTACAGATCCGTTTATCGTATATACCTCTAATATTTTTGCTATTCTGGGGCTCAGGAATATGTATTTTGTGCTTGGAAAACTACATGAGAAGTTTCAATTTGTAAAATATGGGGTAGCTTTGATACTTGTTTTTACGGGCATTAAGTTAGTTGTTTCGTTTATTGACATTCATATTCCGATTGAATGGTCACTAGTAGTCATATTTATTTTACTTGCAGGAAGTATAGCTGCGTCCTCATTAGTTACAAAATGGAAGGCAATAAAATTGTAGAATTCGCTTTTTGATATTTTATTATGTTAAATTACTAAATATTATTTTATATAAATGCTTTGAATTTAAAAATTAAGTGTTATAATGTTATAAACCATGGATTGAAGGGGAAAAGCCATCAACTGAATAAATAATCAGATTATGTAGCTTAACGAAAGAAGATTAGGAGTGATTTACTATGAACTTTTCAAAAAGGATGGATCAGTTCGGAGAAGGTATCTTTTCCAGATTGGCTGAAATTAAGAGAAAACGTCTGGAAAAAGGAGGTTCGGTTATTGATCTGAGTGTTGGTACTCCCAATGTACCTCCGGCGAAACATATATTAGAAGCTCTATGTACTGCTGCTGCAGACCGGAATAATTATATCTATGCAATTAATGATAAAAATGATTTGTTGGATTCAGTAAGCAGTTGGTATAAGAATAGATATGCTGTGGATTTGGATCCTGGGACCGAGATTTGTTCTCTGTTTGGGTCACAGGAGGGTTTTGCCCATCTTGCAATGACGATTATAGATGAGGGAGATCTAGTACTGGTACCTGATCCCTGCTATCCGGTATTTGCAGACGGTCCGCGTCTCGTAGGTGCTAAGCTATATTACATGCCGCAGAAGAAGGAAAATGATTATGTGATCAGGCTGCAGGATATCCCGGAGGATATTGCAATGAAGGCAAAATTAATCATCGTATCCTATCCAAATAATCCAACAACTGCTATGGCACCGGCCAGTTTCTATCAGGAACTGATAGCCTTCGCAAAGAAATATAATATTATTGTACTTCATGATAATGCCTACAGTGATCTGGTATTTGATAATAAAAGCTGCGGAAGCTTTCTTGCCTATCCCGGAGCGAAGGAGGTAGGTGTAGAGTTTAACTCACTGTCAAAGACCTATGCTTTGGCTGGCGCTAGAATCGGCTTCTGCGTCGGTAATGCCGAAGTCATAACCCGCCTGAAAACCTTAAAATCCAACCTGGACTATGGGGTGTTCTTACCAATTCAGAAGGCAGCAATCACAGCGATTACAGGAGACCAAAGCTGTGTGAAGGAAACGAAACTTGCTTATCAAAGACGCAGGGATATTCTTTGTGATGGCTTCAACGCCATTGGATGGCAGATGGACAAACCCGATGCAACCATGTTCGTCTGGGCAGCAATACCACAGCATTATAAAACCTCCGAACAATTTGTTATGGATATGGTGGATAAAGCTGGCGTTATCGTCACACCGGGAAGTGCTTTCGGACCTTCCGGTGAGGGATATGTGCGAATGGCTTTAGTACAGGATGAGGATGTACTGCGTAAGGCAGTGCAGCAGGTAAAGGAAAGTGATATATTGACCTGTCGATAGTCTGCATTGCTGCAGCTGTCAGAGAATATCATATGATTTGAGGATTACATAAAATTAGAGTAAATACTTAAGTAATTTTGAAGGATATTTAACAAAGGGAAGGAGGTCTTGCGACCCCCTTCCCTTAAATAATGCTGATAGACATTTACATACCGGAAAGTATACGTTATAGATAGATACAATAAGATACCATTCTCATGCTAATTTACTCTACACCACATATAATTAAGAAGTACGTGAGTAATAGACAGGCTTCCAACGAATGTACACTCACTTTGCTTAAGCTTATTATGAAGGTTTTCATAATTATGATTTATTAGAATATAATTCTACCACAGCGATATGGCGGTCGATAATTAAAGTCACTTATAACAAGATCATCCCTACTATTTATAGCATGAATAATTTTACCATCACCAATATAGATACCCACGTGATTAATTATATTAGTGTCTGAGATATAAAAAACCAAATCTCCAGATTGAAGTTGATCAAATTGTACTTCTTTACATACACTAAACTGTTCCCTTGACGTTCTTGGAAGATCATAACCGGCCTTTTTATAGATAGCTTGTACGAAGCCACTGCAGTCAACACCGGTTTCTAAATCATTTCCTCCCCAGACATATTGAGTATTATTTGCTTTAGCATTCAGAGCATAAGAAACGATTATCTCACCTGATGAATTTGCATCAGCTTTTATATCGGAAGCATTAGCTTTGGAATTATTCTGGGAAAGTTCAAAGTCTGATTGTTTGCTAACGGTATTACTCTGAGAATCTGAAAGATCAGTTGAAATATTGTTCTTGTTATTCGCCTGCAGTTCAGGTGTAATCTCAGCATCAGTACTGGCGGATGCTTTATCTTGATCGAAAGCCTGTGCATTTGATTTTCCAAATGTAATAGTAGTTATCGTTAATAGCATGATTAATAATAAGAAAAGAATCAGTTTCCCGGAACGTTTTTTACTTAGATTAAGAATTAGATATAGTCTTTGCTTCATATTATTTTTACCTCCATAGAAATTTGTGAATAAGGCAGGGCAGTGCTGCTCTGTCATCGAGGCTGCACTGCTTAATAAGAGCTTACTGTAATACATGCATTCTGATTTAGAACACTTTTCCAGAACAAGCGCATCACAGGAAGCTTCACACCAATAATCAATATGTTTTGCTAGGATAAAACATAATGGATTAAACCAGTTCAGTGACAGAGTAATTAAAACGATTAATTTGATAAGGGAATCCATCCTTCGTATATGAGTTAACTCATGCTGTAATAAATAATACAAATCCCGTTCGGAATATGGTCTATCAGGCAGTAGAATGCTTGGTCTTAGAATACCGATGGACATAGGGCTTGATATTACACTGCATTGATAAATCCTTATATTTCGATTGGATTTTTGAATACTTTGCTTGATTTCTTCGGGCATTATTACCTTATCTGCCGGTAATAGATATCTTTCTATCCGTTTCTTATATCTGAGAAATGAAATCCCGTTAAAGGCAAACAACAGGAAAGCACCTAACAACCATAGAAAACATATCACCAGATACTTATTTCTTATAATAAAAGAGTATATAACTGACGGTGACTGCCTTATAAAATGAGATTTCGTAGTTGGCGCTGTATCGGTACTTGAACTCTTATTGCTTATGGAAGGCTGCTCCGATAAGTTTTTTTCATTTGTATTTTCACTGCCTTCATATAACAATGAATTTGTTGAATTGATATCATGGTTATCTGTGGAAATACCCAGCACTTCAAAATGAAATATGGGCTGTACAATTTCATACCGTACAGGTATTAAAAAACCAAATAGTAATACCACCCAGATAGAATAGATACATTTAGAAGAATAACGCTTCTTTAAAATTGGTTCCAATAGCAGAAAAAGGAGAACAAAGAGGCTTAAATTAAGGGTATTGGTAAAATAGGAAAAGAATAATTTTATCATATCAATCCTCCTGATTTTTAAGCCAATTACTAAGTTCCTCAATATCTTTTTTACTTAATTTGTTATTGCCAGAAAAAGCATTCACCAGTTGAACCAATGAATTGTCATGATAACGTTCCACAAACAGAGTAGTCTCATACTGGATATAGTCCTCATGGCGAATGCATGGATAGTAGGTTCGTTCTTTCCTGGATTTCTCACTTCTTAAAAAGCCCCGTTCAATAAGCCGGTTTAACAAAGTGACTAATGTCTGTAGCTTCCAGCCCTTTTCATTACCCAATTGTTTCATCAATAGGGTAGTAGTAACGGGGGGAGTATTCTTCCAAATGACAGACATAACCTCAAATTCGCTTTCCGGGAGCTTGGACGTGACATCCGTAAGAGGATGACAGTTTGATTTTGCATTGTTATTATTACTATTTGCACCGGTAGGGTTCATCTCACACCTCCTTATCATTTATGAGTTCGTAATCATTAAATTTAAGATATACAATTGTCTACATTGATAATATACAATTGTCTATAATAAATGTCAACTAAAATTTATAAAAAATGTAATTATTAAGAAATTTAAAACCGGTTTCGGTAATAACACATTGGTTTACCGGAACCGGTTTTAATATTAGGTTATTTTAATTATTTCATAATTTCAACTTCATTGAGAAATGAAGTACATTGCGGCTAATCGAAATAGTATGATTATTCCATGAGATGCCAGTTTTTGATTAATTATGATTACTTCTTGTGTAGAAAATCGTTAATAGGGAAATTCCATTGTGTATCAATGGAATCTGTATCTTTTTCTGATTCATGAGGCATTTTAGCACCAGGTAAGCAAATCTGCTGTTTTTGAAGTAATTTAATGCAGATGAATAAAACGGATTTATCAGTGAACTCCTGGAATTCTTCTTCGTTTTTGAAGCCGTCAATCGGACAACCTTTATCGTCGATATCTGCATCAAATATTGCAGACCATTCAAGTTCGCAGAAGACAGGTTCATTAAAGATCTCTATATTGGATCTGTCAGCTTCTCTAATGTCCTTACCCATCCTTTTTTCATTAAAGTATCTTGCTACCATTGGAGGTACATTTGGCTTAATTTGAGGTTTATTTCCATGGAAATCTACTCTTGTATATACTTTGAAAGGAACATGAACGGTAGTATCTTTGATTGTGCCGCCAATGCCTGATCCTTTGGAGTTAGTGCAAGTTTTTACAGCATATTCAATATTCTTTCTAATATAGCCTTCGAGAAATACCTTATCTGTCGGAGGAATATATCTACATTGAGTTAAGAATACCTGTTTTTCAACTCTTTTAATTTCATAGGTGGGCTCATTGAGTCTGATTTTGGCTTCTGAGTCTATTTGAACGATAAATTCCGATAATACCTTTGGTACCTTAAAATCTCCTCCGAACCAGCAAAAGTTTTCAGCTGCTGGAAGTGTATCTGATTTAAGAACTGCAGCATCACATTCGTTTTCACATTTTGTAGCAAAAGATTCTGAACTAATAACACTTGCATTATGATCTCTATTAGTCATATTAACACTCCTTTATATATATATTTAAGATATTTTTTGCTTATTTCATATCCTAATATATATTATTCAGGAAGGTAGAAAAAGTGCGTATATGATAATAAAATAAAATATAATAATTTTTGGTGTCGAACGAGAGAGAAGCATAGTTACTCTATTTAATCAGTGCGTCCAGTATTTTAATATATTTATTCTGAAGCTTTCTATCCATAGTTTCAACATTATTATTCTGTAGGTTCATAAGAATAGAAGTGTTGAAAGGAAGATATTTTTCTATTGTAGCTATGTATTCCTGCGAAAAGAATTCCCGACTCCTTATCACCGAGGTAAAGATAAGAAGATAGGAGTTACTTAATAGGAAATGCTTCAAGCTTTCATTATCGGATCGGTATTCAGTCATAATATGATGGACATAATGCAGTAATTTATTAACGATGGCTTCCTCCTGCCGGCATTGCAAATTGGTCGTAAAAAGACTACTATGGCCGAGCCTGCTATCCTCCCCGATATCCTGTAGATCATCGGCAAGCTGCAGAAAAAATCCAAAAGAAAGATAGAAAATGAGATCTTCTTCCGTAGTATCCTTATTTACAAAAAAACGATCCATAAGTACGGAGATACTACCCTTATATATGGATATCTCAAGTCTTTCCTGATCGGATAAAGGTAAATCCTTATTTTGCTGGCTTAAGCTATTTTCCTGGGCATCCAGCATCATAAGTAACAGCTTATAAACGGTCTGATCCAGATTTCTTGGGTAGAGATCCTCAATATTTTGTAGTAATTCACAAGTTTTTCTATGGTGAAGTTTTTTTGGATGAACTTCATTTCCATTGATTTTATCTCGAATAATCTGGTTATATTCTTTCTTATCTTTAGAAGATAAGCTTTTATTATCCAGGTAATTGTCTGTGTAGGGATAGAGCATACTGTAACCGAAAGCGGCAAGGTTAAAGCCGGAAGCTTCCTTGTTCAATTTCTTGAAAACAGCATAAACGATATAATTTCTTATGGCCTGTCCAATATCAGCAAATAATAAGTCTGGTGCGAATTCTCTTACGTAACGAAGAAATTCTATGAGTTCCACAAAAAAAGCATCAATCTCATTCTGATCCATATAATGATGTAGTCCGATGATGTCTTCCCTATATAAAATATCATAAATCATATCTAAGGCTTTGTTACGCCATTTACCTCGGTGGATTGAAATTTTTCTAAAACTACCAATCTGTTTCTGCAAATTTTCTGAAATTGATCTGATATAATTCTCGTTGATTAATTTTGTTTCAGGATTAATCTCCGATAGAAAGTCAGGAAATGTATCTTCAGCCTTCAAC
>JAEWMT010000005.1 GCA_023393095.1 Bacillota bacterium | reverse complement strand
GTTCTAATAATGCTGCTTTATCAATCTCTGTGTATTCCCCCATATATACTGTATAAAAATCTCCCTGACGTTCTATATCAGAAATCCATCCCACTTCAAACAGCTGCAGCTGTAGCTGTATCGCCATATTATAATTTCGAAAAACTCCGATTTGAACATGATAGCGGTATCCGCCTTCCCTGCTATTTTCATTGAATTGTTTATTATTTTCATTCATACAGCCGCACGACATAATATACCCTCACTAAATTAAATTTCCAGTTCTAATATTATATGTAACCAATTTCATATGTTACCCAGCCGGTAATTCTAATCAAACGTTAATTTGAATAGGTCACTCTTAAGGGATATAATGTAATCAGGGAGAAAATAAATCATACAGAAAAGAGGCGTTTGATTATGTTATTCTGGAAAAAGGTTGAAATCTATTGTGGTTTTTCTTTCAAAGAATTTACAGAGCTGCGTAAAGCGCTAAAGGCGAAAGGGATCCGTTACGATTTTAGAATTATGAATAGTAACGCTTCTTCCGGTCACCAAAACGAAAGCTCTGATACAAATGATAAAAATCTATATTATCTTTATATTCATAGTAAAGATTACTATCAGGCGATGCATACCACATCTAACAGGAATGTATAATGAGTTATATTCACTGTATAAGGTGTCGTAGTAATATAGAAAGAAGTTGTTAAGTTAAAAACGCTACGATTCAATGTAATGTTTCCTATACTAATACAATTATTTGTAAGATAAGACGGAGGAAGATATCTATGATTGAAAACGTAAGCCATATCACTTTTGTTGTGAAAAATTTAGATAAATCTAATCAATTATTTAAAGAATTATTTGAGGCTAAGGAAGTTTATTATAGTGGCGAAGAAAAGCATTCTTTATTTAAAGAACGTTTTTTTGTTATTGGTAATCAGTGGATTGCTGTTATGGAAGATACAAATATACTGAATAGAACTTATCATCATATTGCATTCAAAATATCTGTTTCTGATATAGATAATTATTTGGATAAAATTAAATCTCTAAATTTAGAAATGAAACCACCAAGAAGTAGAGTATCCGGGGAAGGCTATTCTATTTACTTTTATGATTATGATAACAATTTATTTGAACTTCATACAGAAACATTAGAGAAAAGATTAGCATTGTACACAGAAATCGATAATACATAACAATATTTTAATTAAATCAAAATATGATACCTGGGTCAAAGGATCATTTTTATTGAAAACTCGTTGTATATCAAAATGATTTTTCTATGATAAAAGGGACCTGCATAATCCCAATAATACACTGTTGAAAAACATGTGTGAGGGGATTAATGTGGAGTCCCTTATATGATATATATGTCTGAAATGCGACCGTCTCTTATTAAAATGTTAAAAGAGAATTGCATTCTCAATTATGAAAACATTGCAGATGATAAATATCTTTCTCCGGTATCAGGAAGTAATACAACAATTAATTTACCTGCGTTTTCCGGTCTTTTTGCCACCTGCGTTGCAGCCCAGAGTGCTGCTCCGGAAGATATCCCTACAAGAACTCCTTCTCTTCTTGCAATCTCTCTGCCAATTTCAAAGGCATCCTCATTTTCAACCGGTATAATTTCATTGTAAATAGTTCGATCCAGTGTATCTGGTACAAAATTAGGACCAAGTCCCTGAATCTGATGTGTACCTGCATGGCCTTTCGATAATAACGGTGAAGAAGCCGGCTCAACTGCGATAATCTGAACATCAGGATTTTTGGATTTTAAATACGCACCCACACCTGATATAGTTCCACCTGTACCAACTCCAGCTACAAAAATGTCAACCTTACCCTCCGTCTCTTCCCAAATTTCAACACCGGTTGTCTCTTCGTGAACCTTCGGGTTGTTCGGATTATCAAACTGGGAAGGAATAAAGCTGTTCGGAGTGTTTTTTCTAATCTCAAGTGATTTGTCAACCGCACCCTGCATTCCTTTCGGGCCTTCGGTTAAAACAAGCTCAGCACCATATGCCTTCATTAGATTCCTACGTTCCACACTCATGGTCTCCGGCATGGTTATGATTAATTTCAAACCATAGCTTGCACAAACACTTGCAAGACCAATTCCGGTATTACCGCTGGTGGGCTCAATAATGACCGTATCCTGATTAATCTCACCGCTTTTCATTGCTTCTTCAATCATCTTTTTAGCAATACGGTCTTTTATACTTCCGCCCGGATTAAAGTATTCCAGCTTAGCAACAATTTTTGCATCCAGCTGATGGATTTTGTTATAATTGCAAAGTTCCATCATGGGTGTGTTTCCAATCAATTCTGTGACTCTTTGTTTGAACTTAGCCATAATTACCTCCACCTAACCGCCGCAGGGCGGTTTATTAATTTTCTAAAGCCTGTGAGAGATCATCAATGAGATCTTCAATATGCTCCGTACCGATAGATAAACGGATTGTATTTGGTTTAATTCCGGATGCTAACAGCTCTTCTCCACTCATCTGGGAATGAGTTGTACTTGCCGGATGGATTACCAATGACTTAACATCTGCAACATTAGCTAACAATGAGAAAATCTGAAGCTTATCTATGAAAGCTTTTGCCGTATCAGCGTCTCCCTTGATTTCAAAGGTAAAGATAGAACCTGCACCTTGCGGATAATATTTATGATATAACTCATGATATGGATTCTCCGGTAACGAAGGATGATTCACATTTTCTATCTGAGGATGTTTGCTTAAGAACTCAACCACCTTGAGAGTATTATAAACATGGCGCTCTACTCGAAGAGATAAGGTTTCCAATCCTTGCAGGAATAAGAATGAATTGAACGGACTTATGGTTGAACCGGTATCTCTCATTAAGGTAACTCTAATTTTAACAACATAAGCGGCAGCGCCAACTGCTTTGGTAAATACAACACCATGATAGCTTGGATTTGGTTTTGTTAAGGACGGGAATTTATCCGAGCCTTCCCAATCAAACTTACCGCTATCTACGATTACTCCGCCGATGGAAGTACCATGACCACCAATGAATTTTGTAGCAGAATGTACAACTACATCAGCCCCATGCTCAATCGGACGTAACAGATAAGGTGTTGCAAAGGTATTATCTACAATTAGCGGAATTTTATTATTATGAGCAATCTCTGCAACCTTATCAATATCAATTATATTACAATTAGGATTGCCTAAGCTTTCAATAAAGATTGCTTTTGTATTTGGTTTGATTGCCTTTTCAAAATCAGCTGGATCATCCGGATTAACAAAGGTTGTGGTGATTCCAAAATCACTCAGGGTATTAGCTAATAGATTATATGTACCACCATAGATAGTCTGGGCAGACACAATATGATCACCGGCATGGGCAATATTTTGTATTGCATAGGTAATCGCTGCTGCTCCGGAGGATGTAGCCAGTGCAGCGACACCACCTTCTAGTACTGCTATTCTTTGTTCAAATACATCGGAGGTCGGATTCATTAATCTTGTATAGATATTTCCGCCTTCACTAAGGTTAAATCTTCCTTCTGCTTGAGCTGAATTCGCAAATACATAGGATGATGTCTGATAAATAGGAACGCATCTTGCATCTGTTGCGCTATCTGGTTTCTCCTGTCCAACATGAAGCTGTAAGGTTTCAAAATGTAATTTCTTTTCGTTCGCCATATTAACCTCCATCTGCCGCTTCTGCGGCATACAAATAATGTGTTATCAAAGCCTTAAATCATTTTACTAGTATTCATACTGAATTACTATGATTTATTGGTTGCTCTAATAATAATCCCACGAAAGCTATTTGTCAAGAATATTTCTGTATAAATATTCCGGTCATATGTCAGATTCATGGACGACGAATAATTTATGAAGCTCAGGGTGTTAGTAGTCAAAAATCAACTAGATTAGTGAATATGCGTGTATCTATATGCACAAATATGCATCTCACTACATAAAACTGACTTTACACCCTCGTCTTATTAAATATTAAATAGAAAAATCACTCGGGATTTTGTTTCGAGACCTGTTAACCAGATCCTGCAGTGTAATCCTGTCCACGACTGTATTAATGGCTTCATATAATTCAGTCCAGACTTCTCTGGTTACACATTCTCCACTGCGGGAGCATTCATTGGTATTTACCTCAAGGCATTCAACAGGAGCAAGGCTTCCCTCCGTTAATCGAAGTATCATACCAACGGTATATTCGGAAGGATCCTTAGTCAACTTGTATCCGCCCTGGGCACCTCGTACACTTTTTACATATCCTGCTCTATTCAGCAGAGATATTATTTGCTCTAAGTACTTATCGGAAATGTTCTGTCTTGCTGCAATGGACTTAATCGTAATCTGCTCTCCACTGCTGTTCAAAGCAATATCTAGCATAAGACGTAAAGCATATCTTCCTTTTGTAGAAATTTTCATAACATAACCTCCAAAGTTTCAGTATGGATAGGTGATTGCAAGAATTACCTATTCTATAAGAAATAAATTAAAGCAATAATACCATAGGATTTATAGGAATACAATCCCATGTTTCTTATCCTTCCCATCCACTTTACAGGATTGTAGTTGAGTCTGTATGCCCGGGAGTCATAGGAAGTCCCCGTAATACACAATTTGGAATACATGAACTTTCTATGCCTCCCATGCATATAGGCTCAACTATAATCAACGTTAATGCTATTTCATGCCTTCAAAGTTTCTCCCTGTCCCGGAATTTCTTTTCTGTTTTTAAAAAGAAAGCTTAATTTTGTTTCGGAAATTATTACAGCTAAAAAAATCAGCAAAAAGCCAATAAATAAGCGTATTGTTATTTTTTCATGGTAAAAAACTACCGAAAATAAAACACCAAAAACAGATTCCAGACTAAGCAGGATTGCTGCAGGTGCAGGCTTCGTATATTTTTGTCCAATATTTTGAAGCAACATAGCGATCGCAGTCGCAAAAACTGCAAGATATAAAACACTTGTAATTATCTCAAAGTTCCAAACTGTTTGTGTTTCATGGAATAGGATTGCTGCAATCCATGACATAACCGCTGCAAAACCAAATTGAATAATAGTCAATAGGATGGGATCTTTTTCCCTTCCAAATTTTGCGATCGCAACTAAATGTGCGGCATATCCAAACCCAGATATCATTGTCAGGGAATCTCCCATTCCAATGGAGAACCCCTCATTTAAGGACACGAATGCAATACCTATCATACTGATAACAGCTGCAATGATATTAAAGGCATCCGGCTTTTTCTTATTCACTGCCCAGAATAAAAATGGCACAATTACACAATAAATTGAAGTCAGAAAGGCATTCTTTCCCGGTGTGGTGTCTGTAATTCCTATGGTTTGAAGCATATAAGCAAGGAAAAGGAAAAATCCAATAATTCCACCTTTTATCACATAATCCTTATTTATTTTTTTTAATCTCTTGCAGAAAATCACTGATAGCAATAGACAGGAAATGGTAAATCGTATCGCTATCAGCAAATTCGGCTGTATATTGTCCATCGAGTTTTTTACGATAAGAAAGGAGCTTCCCCATATCAACGCAGCTGTGAATAATGCTACTTTCGCTCCAGCTTTCTTAAAATTTGTACTCATTCTTTTCCTCCGTATCTATAACCTGATCCAGCGCCACCTATCCCATCTGAAAATCAGTTCCCATTGTAAATTCCGCTATTATTGGATGTAATTTAATTATTAACTATCTTCGATTATTGTTTCGTCTTCTCATAGGGTAGGAGGATGGATAGGGATTAAACTCAGGTTCATTCTCCTGATCTTGAGAGATATCTTCCGCCTGTCGAAACGCCAGAAACCAATCTAGACAATACATATTTTCGTTGACCTTTTCTACCCTGTCCGCAGCAGCACCTAAGGTCTGCGGGGGCAGCAGCATAACATCCTCCCCGGGAGTCCAGTCAGCCGGGGTGGCTGCTTTCTCCTTGTCGGTTTTCTGTAACGCAATCACTATACGCTTAATCTCATTTATATTACGGCCTATGGATACCGGATAATAAAGAACCGCTCTTATCCTTCCTTCTGGGTCAATGATAAACACCGCTCTTACCGTATATATCATAGAAGTATTCGGATGCAGCATCGCGTATTTGCCTGAAACCTCCATGGAAACATCTGCAATTATTGGAAAGTTTATCTCGACATGCTTAATATCCTTCCAGACAAGTTCTTTAATTTTACGATGCCATGCGATATGGGAATAGATTGATGCAGTCGAAAGACCGATTATTTCCGTGTCAAGTTCTTTAAAATCCTTCGCCATCGCTGCAAACTGCATTAACTCCGTAGCACATACTGGGGTAAAATCCATCTGATAGCTGAATAAAACCACCCATTTCCCATTGTAATCTTTCGGAAAGTTGATTTCTCCCTGCGTTGTTAAAGCACTGAATGTAGGAGCCATATCTCCAATCATAGGCATTCCGGTTACTTTTTCATCTTCCATAAATAACCTCCCTGATGCTGCTAACGACATTTATGATAGTCGCAAGCAGGCCGTTTCTTCTGATATTACAAAGATATGTTCCTGTCAGTCAAGTGCTACACGAATTGCACAGATACCTGATAAAATCTCTATAAAAATCCAAAGAATATGAAAAATTACAATGGAATATGAATAGCCAATGGCTCCGAAATCATCTATTTATTATTTATTTTGTTCTTTTTGTTTCTTTATAAAGCATTGATAGCACATGGCTGTATACCTATCATTTCCGCCGATCAGTATTTGCTCTCCTTGCGTAATAATCCTACCGTTACTATCCAGACGAACATTAACGGTTGCCTTTCTCCCGCAGGAGCATATGGTTTTTATCTCGGTAATGGAATCTGCAATTTCCATCAGTCGTTTACTGGCTGGGAACATTTTTGTTCTAAAGTCTGCCCGAAGCCCAAAACATAACACCGGTATATCATAATCTATCACAAGCATGGACAACTCATCCACCTGCTGTTCAGATAAGAACTGACACTCATCAACTATAATAACATCTACGGTTTCTTTTAGTTTCTGAAAGCTTTCGTAAACATTCTCCGAAATAGGCAGAACATAGGCCTGTGCTGATAATCCGGCACGTGATTTGATTAAACAGTCTTCTTCCCTGTTGTCGACCTGTGGTTTAATCAGCCATACCTTCATACCACGCTCTTCGTAATTGAATTTTGTAATTAATGCTTGAGCTGTCTTTGAACTACCCATAACTCCATATTTAAAATATAGTTTTGCCATATCCTCTTTTCCTTTGCAAATTATTTATTTAATTCTAATACATCTGCAAGATTATCCAACCATACACCATCAAAAAGTTCAATCATTCCTTTGTCACATGCTGCTGCCAGCTTAGGATTAATCGGAAGTTTGGCAAAGTTAGGAATTTCATATTCTTTTGCCACTTCTTCAATATGGCTTTCACCAAAAATCGTATACTCTTTATTACAGTCTGGGCATACAAAATAAGACATATTCTCTACCAGACCCAGAATTGGTATATTCATCATCTTAGCCATCTTAACAGCCTTGCCAACGATCATGGATACCAGCTCCTGAGGGGAGGTTACGATAATAATTCCATCCACCGGCAAGGACTGAAATACGGTCAGAGGAACGTCTCCTGTGCCGGGAGGCATGTCTACAAACATATAGTCTACATCATTCCAGATAACATCGGTCCAGAATTGTTTTACTGTACCTGCAATAACCGGCCCTCTCCAGACCACGGGATCAGTTTCATCTCCAAGTAAAAGATTGATGGACATAATATCAATTCCGGTATTACTTTTTACCGGAAATAATCCCATTTCATTACCTTTTGCTTTTTCCTTAATTCCAAATACCTTAGGAATGGAGGGTCCTGTAATATCCGCATCCATGATTGCAGTGTGAAAGCCCCTTCTGTTCATAGTGACTGCCATAAGAGAGGTTACAAGGGATTTTCCAACCCCTCCTTTTCCACTGACAACACCTATTACCTTCTTTACTTTACTTAATTCATGAGGTTCTGCTAAAAAGCTATTCTTCGTATCTTTTCTATCTGCGCAGTTAGCGCTGCAGCTACCGCAGTTACTATTGCAATCGCTCATTTTCATCATCCTTTATCGTTGATTTTACTAGTTTAATATCTCAACCCAGCGCCTTAATTATATCTTATTATTCACATATGTCAATAACCTCTATCCCTCTTATTAAACTTAAAAATCTTCTTTCTCCCTTATTATGACACCCTTATTTTCTTATGTGAAATGAATTTATTCTGATATGCTTAACCCCTTGAACAACCGCGCCTAGTTACGAATATGATGATATATAACATAATGAAAGGAGAGCGGGTTTTGTGTTAATTATAAATGCATTTCAACCGGTTGTAATTGCAGCATTAGCCGCAGTGACTTTAATTTCTGATAATATACTGCTGTTAACCCTGGTAGGATCAGTTCTGCTTCTTATTTTAGCATTTCTATATACCTTCCGGCTGAAGAAGAAAAATAAAAAGCAGGAAGCGGTTCGTCCTATTACTAATATTATAGGAAATGCTCCTGAACGTATTGCAGAATTAAATCAGGAAATCAAACCCTTTGGTTTTGCTTATGAGCCGAATCAGGATGTCTTCTACTCCCGGATGAATCCCTGGCAGCGTGAGCTTGGTTACTGCAGACTGTATGATGAAGCAAGTGCCGCAATGAGTATGATTATAGATTGCGAACCAATCACATTTGAATATAACGACAAGAAATGGCTGATTGAGTTCTGGAAAGGCCAATATGGAATGAACACTGGCGGAGAAATTGGCATCTATTATACTACAGGTCCAAATTTAAATATTCCGGGAATTTTCAACGGAACTTTTTACTACTGCGTTCAGGATGAGGACTGCATTAGTATGTCCTTCGTCCTTCGTAAAAATGGAAATCTGATGTTTACAAGAAGCGCCTACCATTGGTGGCTTACAGGCTTTAAACTTGGCGAATTCTCAAAACCGTCCGAACTGACAATGGATATTACACTTGATTTGTATGACAGACGCATGACTTATACCTTCGTTAATGCTCTGATGAAAATCGGTTATAAGGAGGAGGAATTCTCCGTGCAAGGAAGTAAGGTTTATATTCACTTTGATAAACCCCATTCTCCCCAGCCTATTACCAGAACTGTTTTTACAGACTTTATTATGCAGAGAAATAATGAATCCTTCTGTAAAGCCTATAAGCGCCTGACTTCAGATTATACAGATACACTTGACAAACTGGAGATTCTTCGTCGTGACTCCCCTGAAATGTACCAGCAGATATTAACTTTCGGAAAGCCAAAGACTGTATATGAGGCTTACGATAATATAAAGGATCATCTGAATAAAGATTAAATTCTGAAGGGAGCGAGACAATTGTCTGTATCCAAGCGCTTATCCCAAGTATTTGCTAATTCAAAAGTTATAAATTTTGATGAAAACTCCCGCATCGTAATTATGAGCGACTGCCATAGAGGTAACGGCAGCTGGGGAGATAATTTCTCCAATAATCAAAATCTTTATTTCGCTGCACTTTATCATTATTACAATAATGGTTATACGTATATAGAATTGGGAGATGGCGATGAATTGTGGGAAAACAGGACAATTAACGATATCATTGGTGCACATAGCGATGCATTCTGGCTGATGTCCCTTCTTCATAAAGATTATCGTTTTTATATGCTTTACGGTAATCATGATATAATTAAAAGAGACCCTCGGTTCGCCCATACAAAATGCCAGGAAATATACTGTGACAGTTTAAATTCTAATATACCTCTCTTTCCAGATATTGAAATAATGGAAGGACTCATTTTAAAGTATCGTAATTCGAACCTGCAGATTTTTCTTACCCATGGGCACCAAGCAGATATGCTAAACGATACTTTATGGAGGCTGTCAAGATTTCTGGTTCGCTATCTATGGAGACCATTAGAGCTGATCGGAGTGAAAGACCCGACCAGTGCAGCGAAAAATAATGTAAAAAAGAATAATATTGAAAAAAGACTGGTGGAATGGTCAAAGAAAAACAACCAATTTATTATCTGCGGCCACACCCATCGGCCTGCATTCCCAAAAGTAGGGGAGGCACTTTATTTCAATGATGGAAGCTGCGTCCATCCAAGATGCATCACTGCAATTGAAATAAGAAATGGCACAATCACTTTAGTAAAATGGGCTATTATGACGAAACCAGACCGCACTCTTTATGTTGGTCGTGAAGTATTGGAGGGGCCGGTACGGCTTCAGGATTATACAAATACTGGCCAGAAAGCACACAAATAAATTATACATCAAATAAAAAGGATTGGGCATCATAAGTCAGATTCATGTAAATCATTGACTTATGATACCCAATCCCTAATAAGGTATCGCTATTTTTTCTTTACAGAATACCCGAATTTACCCAGATATTCACCTAATCCATAATATTCTCCATGGGAATATACAATCAACCCAGATTGATTTAGATGAAACTTACCTTTTTTATCAATTAATCTCTTATCTACTGATACACTTACTACTTCTGCCAAAAACATATCATGAGTACCAAGAGGCAGAATATCCTTAACAACACATTCAATATTGACAGGACTTTCCTCAATTATTGGAGCCGATACCTTCTGTGCTTTGACAGGTGAAAGTTTCATTTTATCAAATTTATCTATATCCCTGCCCGATTTTACACCACAATAATCAGCTTTTCTTACCAGTTCCTTTGTTACGAGATTAATTACAAATTCCCTGCTCTCCTTAATCAAATCATAGGAATATCGTTCCTTACGTATTGAAATGGATACCATAGCAGGATTGCTGCACACGGTTCCTGCCCATGCTACGGTAATAATATTTGGTTTTTCCTCTGTTTTGCCGCAGCTCACCATAACTGCCGGGATTGGATACAGCATATTTCCAGGCTTCCAGACTTCTTTTGTTGTCATCAGATCAGCAACCTTTCGTCAACTTTTAGTTTATCTCTTTATCCTACAGTATACCATAGCAGAAATTATTTAGAAACACTTTTACTTTCTTAATCAGTGATAACATAAAGATTTTTATTAGCTCCAACTTATAATATATATCAGATAATTATTCAGTAGTCTTTCGGTATAAGTAGTATTGCAGAAGACATACTAAGAAAGCTCGATTATTTTATTATGATTATATTGAAGGTGGATCTCATAATATGTCTGATATCAGGAGTAGTAAATATATTCATATCGGTTTTCAAGTTGGTTTATTGATTAAAGGGATCGACGGACTCTTGGAAATACTCGGTGGTTTTTTATTAATTTATCTTAATCCCTTAAGAATTCATAAATTAGCAGCTATACTGACTCAGCATGAGCTTTTAGAGGATCCGAAAGATTATGTAGCCAATGCCTTGTTATCCTTAGCAGAACATTTTTCAATTGATGCTCAGAGTTTTGGGATTATCTATCTCTTTTCTCATGGATTGATTAAATGTCTAATTATATTTTTACTTTGGAAAAAATATACATGGGCATATCCCCTCTCAATTATTTTCATTACTCTATTTATCATTTATCAAATTTACCGCTATATTATTACTCCATCCTTGTTTATGATTATACTTACCATATTTGATATCTTTATAATAGTTTTAACATATATTGAATATCAGAAATTGAAAACCTTAGAATGAAGGAATAAAATAATGTTAATAAAAGAATAATATATCTAGTTTCTCTTATTTTGGAATCATTAATTAGGTAATTATGAAACTATATAGTCTTTGTAATTATCTAAATCATTAATTATTGAAAGGAGCTATAGTATGAAGGCATCAGTGGATCAGGACGGCTGCATAAGCTGCGGTTTATGCATCGATGTATGTCCGGAGGTATTCAGTTATAATGAAAATGATGTTTCCCAGGCGATTGATGGAGATATTCCCGAAAAAAATCTGAAGCAAGCCGAAGAAGCAAGGGATGGTTGCCCTGTCAGCGTCATTGACTTAAAAGAATAGCATATGATATACTTTCATTAAAAAATTAAGGTAAATCACCTTATAATAAGGAGTGATCTTTATGAATTTTATTCATGAACAGAATAAGATTTACTTAAATGATGAAAACAATCATATGACGGCAGTTGTAACCTTTCCGAAAGTTAGTGATGGTATTGTTAACATTGATCATACTTATGTAGATGGCTCACTTCGCGGACAGGGTATAGCGGGAAAATTAATGGAAGAAGTTGTAACACAGCTTCGTGAGAACCAGCTCAAGGCAAAACCAACCTGCAGTTATGCTGTAAAATGGTTTGAGGAACATCCCGAGTGTTTGGATGTATTAGCTGGTAAATAATTTGTTCGGGTGTTATAAGTCTTATCTGTGTAAAGAGATGAATATAAGCGCATAATCATTTATTTACCTAACAGATGACTTATAACTCCCGGATCAATAATATTAATTGCTATAAGAAATACACTAGAGGTGCTGATTCATCTGTTTTTCGAAATGCTTGATATATGTTATACATAATTGTTATTTTTTTTGTATGTTTCTATCTGGTATACATACCAATTTTAAAATTTATTAAATCTATGTCGGTAGGTATCTTCCCTGATAGCTTTCTCTGGCCAGCGCCGAGTATTTCTTAACTAATTCCGACTTGGCCTGAGTATATCCATCCCGGTTATGTTCATAAGTTTTCCAGATATTCAACTTCAGTTTTTCATACTCTTTTCTAGAATCCTGATATTCTCTTAAATAATCACGAAAGTAAAGTTCATCCCAATCACCGTAATACCGTACATGTAGATGATATACTTTTTCAGCGAAGCCCTTTGACGTATATCCTTTATTAAATGACATATTCATATCCGGCTCCTCTTTCGAGGACATCAAAATCCACCCAAGTTCCATGATAGTCTTTTTAATCCATATTATGTTACAGCTATTATCTGCCTCTAATAAAATATCCACGATAGGTTTTGCAATTAAGCCTTCAACTGCTGTGCTGCCTATATGACTGATTCTATGAATGTTATCACCTAGATGGTATTTTAGATCTGTTTCTTCAATTTTATACCAGTGTTTATAATCTGGATTATACTTCTTCAATATAATGGGAAATAACTCCCACAGTTCTTCTAAGGTCATTTCGGATAATTCTTTATTCATCAGGACATTCCTCTCATATAAATTCATATTAGGTAATGCGAAACTATCTTATAATATATTTTAATTTGGCTTTTTACTATTTATATAATAAGGTTATTCATATATAAATTCAATTGTATCATGAATTCAACTGTTTACTATAATCCATGCATAATGTTATAATTACTACATTATATTAATAATCTTATGGCTAAAAATATTAATAAAATAATTATAATAGATAATTTATTAACTTGAAAGCGGGAAAACCATATGAAGGAAAATATATTATATTTAGAATGCTACTCAGGGATCAGTGGGGATATGACAGTTGCTGCTCTACTGGATTTAGGCGCTGATCAGCAGATATTACTGGAAGGCCTTAGCAGCCTGAAGGTTGAAGGTTATAAGCTACAGATTGGACGAAGAAGTAAAAATAGCATTGATGCCTGCGATTTCAATGTTATTTTGGATAGAGATGTTATACACGGACATAATCACACTGATAGCCACTATCATGAGGATCACCATAACCATGATATTCCTAGTGAATCGAAAATAGATAACTCAGAAGCTCATCTGCGGCTTGGGCACCACCAACACCGTAATCTTAAGGATATTAATACAATAATTGAGCAGTCTAATATCAGCCCAAATGCCAAAACAATTGCAAAAAAAATCTTTCATATCGTAGCGATTGCCGAAGCGAAGGCTCATGCTAAGTCTATTGATGAGGTACATTTTCATGAGGTCGGTGCAGTTGATTCCATCGTCGATATTGTTGCAACTGCAATCTGCCTTGATAATCTTAGTATTACTCAGGTAATTGTATCCGAACTTTATGAGGGAACTGGCCAGATTGAATGCCAGCACGGGCTTCTCCCGGTACCGGTTCCGGCAGTTGCCAACATTGCTGCCGATCATCAACTGCCATTACATATTACAAATGTAAAAGGCGAACTGGTAACACCTACCGGCGCTGCTGTTGTAGCTGCAATAAAAACCAGTGATACTCTACCTAAGGAAATGAAGATTCTTAAAATAGGTCTTGGTGCCGGTAAAAGAAATTATGCCGGTTCATCCGGAATTCTGCGCGCAATGTTAATTGAAGAATCCTCTTCTGTTGCTGAAGATACACTTCAGGATAAGGTCTGGGTACTGGAAGCTAATTTGGATGACTGCCCCGGAGAGGCATTGTCCCTAACTATGGAGCTGCTGTTTCAAAACGGAGCAAAGGATGTATATTATACGCCGATTTATATGAAGAAAAACCGCCCTGCTTATCTACTTGGTGTATTATGTAGCGAAGAGGATATTGCAAAGCTCGAAGGTATCATATTTACCCATACGACTACCATTGGCATTCGTAAACATGAGACATTACGTTCCATACTTTTCCGGGAGCAAAAGAAAATTGCAACTTCTTACGGAGATGCTTTTGTAAAAATTTGCACCTATCAGGGTAATACCTTTGTATATCCGGAATATGAAAGCATTAAGGTACTTTGTCAAAATTGTGGCCTTGATTATATGACCATGTACCGCCTGGTTCAGAACTCATATCAATAGTCATAGACAATTTTCAGTATTGAACTTAATTATGTTGTACTTCGATTAGGGTGTCAAAAGTCAAAAATCTTGAAGGTAAGGCAAGTGCAGATGAATATATATACACAAATATTCATCTCATTACATTGCCCAAATTACGCTATTTATCATCAGAATGGAGATTTATATGAATTATTCAAACGAAAATACTAGAGAAAATCTTAAGGACTATGATGTTCTAAAGCGTCTAAAACGCCTTCTTAATGCACATATCAATGAAGGAATTGCCATCGCTTTTTCCGGAGGTGTTGACAGCAGCCTGCTTCTTAAGGCTGCCTGTGACTTGGGAAAACAGGCAGGGAAACCTATTCTGGCAATAACCTTCGAAACAAAGCTCCATCCTCATGGAGACCTTAATGCAGCACGTGAAATTGCAGCAAATATGGGAGCTATACATAAAATCATACAGGTCGATGAATTTGCAGATCCTGAAATCATGAATAATCCGATTGATCGCTGTTACCGTTGTAAGAAGCTACTATTTCAAACCCTGATAACCTGTGCCAATAACGAAGGATATTCTTACCATGCGGACGGAAGTAATTATGACGATCTGGATGCCTACCGTCCTGGGATGAAAGCTCTTAAAGAGTTGGGTATTCACAGCCCGCTATTGGAGCTTCAGATAACAAAGGAACAGATTCGCTCCCTTGCAACCGAACTCGGAATTGCATCATCGAACAAACCCTCCGCTCCCTGCCTTGCCACAAGGCTGCCCTACGGTAACCGTCTTGATTATGTACTTTTAGACCGGATTGATCAAGGGGAGGAGTTTCTACGAAAGCTTGGTTTTTATAATGTTCGCTTGAGATTACACCAGGATAATCTTCGTATCGAGATTGATCCAAAGGACTTTTCTTATTTTCTGGAATGTAAAGACAGTATTATAAGCAAATTAAAGGAGTTAGGCTTTCTCTATATAACCTTAGACCTAGAAGGCTTCCGATCTGGGAGTATGGACGTATATATCAAATAACCATTAATGAATTCCCTGTAAGCAGAATGGGAGTTCAAGCTCTGCTGCTTCCATCCATTCCCGGTTGGAAAGTACCTCTTTGGCATTTCCCTGAAGGAATACCTCTCCTCCTTTTAGTATAATCACCCGGTCACAAAGCTCCAACGCCATATCTAAATCATGTGTTGCTATCAATTTGGTTACTGAATAACCCTTAAGCAGACCAATCAGTTTTCTTCTGGTCTTCGGATCTAAAAAGGAGGTAGGTTCGTCAAATATAACAAAGCCCGGTTCCATAACCATAACGGACGCGATTGCAACCAGTCTTTGTTCTCCTCCCGAAAGCTTAGAAGAGTTCTGCTCTATTAGTCTCTCTATTCCTAAATTCTTTAAAATCTTCGATACTTTTTGCTCTACATTTACTTCATCAAAACCCATGTTTCTAATACCAAAAGCAATATCATCATAAACATTGGACATAAACAGCTGATCCTCCGGATTTTGAAATACCACACCTACTCTTTCTCGAATTTTTCTTAGATTACTCTTAGTAACTGTCAGTCCATCTATCTCTATACTTCCACTTTCAGGAAGTAATATACCAACAATCGTTTTAATTAATGTTGATTTGCCGGCACCATTTGCTCCAATGAGGCCTACGGTTTCATTTTTATTCACTTGTAAACTCATATTTTTTAATGCAGGATGTCCGTTTTGATAGCTGACATCGATTTGATTTATATTAATCATCATGAAATCCTTATCATCATATTTTTAAATTGGTTGTGTCATAAAACTTAATATAGGTATAGGAATAAATATATAGGTAAAGAAATTAATATTGCTATTTTTGAACTATGTTATTCGATTAAGACTTATGCTATCCAAACTATTTATCAAATAGTATGCGTTCAGTTCTATTATGTCATCATAATTAATCTGCCGATGATTTCACCAATATTTACAACTCTGAAAAACACGATTACAATGCTAGCTAATATTATAATCAGACAATTTTTTATAACAGGAACCTTTCTCTTTGCAAAGGCAATCCCTCCTTCAAAACCCCTACATAGCATTGACTGATAGATTCTCTCTGCCCGGTCAATACTACGAAGGATCAGTTGTCCAAGAAATGATCCCATATCGACCAGTCGAATCCCCTTTTCCTTCGGAGCCCGCAGCAGATATGCATGATACATCAGGGAAGCTTCCCTCAGTAAAACGCTCATATATCGGTAGATCATCATAATCTGAATTACAATCAGTGAGGGAACATGCATGCCAATTAGTGCATAGATTATATCATTCATGCTGGTTGCAGCCACTAAGATCAACACAGCCATAACTGTTAGAATGGTTTTTAAAAGCAGGGTCGTGAAGGTTACCATCCCTTTTGTAACGGAAAACTTACCAATGTTAAATATCACGGTGCGGTCAAGAATTAAATTCGAAATTCCCGCAAAAAATGTAAAGGGCAAAGCTACCATACAGCGAAAAAACAAAGGCTTTATCGGTATCTCTCCAATTAACATGAAAAATACCGGGAAGCTAGCAAATATAATCAATCCGGTGATATCAGTTGTTCGAAAAGATACAACTGCAACGATATAAATGAATGTAATGATTATCTTTATACTCGGTGCAATTTTATTCAAAGCCGTTTCCCTATGGGATAATTCCTCCAAGGCTGCTATTTGATGAATTGATTTTTGAATTGATGACAAATTTAATATAACCTCTTTTACTTTTAATATTTTTACAATACTATTAACCTTGTTCTTTTTCTCTTAATATTTTTTCTGGCTGTATTACTATTAACATTATTCTTTTTCTCTTAATTTTTCTGGCTGTAGTACTATTCATCTTGTTCTATTTCTCATATTATATTTTATCTGAAGCCATAGTACGATTAGCCTTGTTCTTCTTCAGCTTAATAATAAGTATACCCGCCATAATCGTCACTGCCAGTGTAACTGCACCACCTATGATGCCGGATAATCCGGTTTCCGGGATCTGATTATTTTCCTTATCACCTAAGGAATAGTCCGGTAGGACTGCTGTCTTATCCTGCAGCTCTTTTACTTTGGTATGAGTGTCCGAGGCGTTAGTAAGCTCACTACTTCCGGTTATATTCTGAATTGCCCATTCCAAACCATCCGGTTTACCCGACGCAAAGGAGGAAAGTATACCTCCCATGATCACTGCTGCGACCGCAAAGATTACTATAACAGGTCTTAATGGCTTCTTGTTCTTGAAACTTATTTCTATGTTCTCTAAAATAAATTCCTTGCGAACTCTATAGACAAAGCAAAGAACTGCTCCGGTAATAACACCCTCAACGATACCAATGGCAAGATGTATCGGTTGCATCAGTAATACAAAAGTGCCAAACGGTAGCTCTGTCACTTTGGACGCAGTAGTTTCCAGTACCACCAAAAATGCTCCCAGCTGTAATCCGACAACGACAGAAAGCAGTGATGCCAGGGATAAGCGCTTCGGCGTAACAGCCTTTAATAACAGTGGCCTATAAATTAGAGGATACGCAACAATACAAGTTAAAAAACCCATATTGAAAATATTACATCCCAAAGCCAATAATCCACCATCTGCAAAAAACAATGCCTGTATCAGAAGTACCGAAGTAATGGCTAAAAAGGCAGGGTATGGTCCAAGAATCGCAGCAAGAAGGATTCCCCCTCCAATATGACCACTGGAACCAGTGCCCGGAATCGTAAAATTAATCATCTGCGCTGCAAATACAAAGGCGCCCATTACACCCATCATCGGTATTTTATTATTATTCAGCTCAGTAGCCTTAATTTTCTTTATACTGTATCCGATTGCTCCTGTAGATACAACAGCCATTGTGGTACCGACCGCTACAGACACCAGCGAATCTGTCATATGCATAATTATTACCTCTTTCTCTTAATATGATTTAGGTAATTGCGAAACTATATAATTTTTGTAATTGTATACACAGCAGATACATATTTCTCCGCTCCAACGCTTCCTTCGGGCCAAGTGTTTTAACACTTTACTTTCGCTCCGAAATAGTATTTGCTGTGTATACAATATCTACAGATTATGAGTTTCGCAATTACCTATTAATATGATTAGTACGTTTCCCTATATAATATTGAACCTCTATCGGCGCTGTTTAATCAGCAAGTCGGTTAATCTGGGTACTCATATAGCCTGCACCGAAGCCATTATCAATATTAACAACAGCTAGACCCTCTGCGCAGGAATTCAGCATAGTAAGTAGCGCAGAGATTCCATGAAAGCTTGCACCATATCCAACTGAGGTAGGAACCGCTATCACCGGTTTGTCCACCAGTCCGGCAACAACACTTCCTAAAGCTCCTTCCATTCCCGCAACAGCTATTACACAATTAGCTTTTCTTAAATCCTCAAGTTTGGAAAGGAGCCGATGAATGCCTGCAACTCCGACATCATAAATCCTGATCACATTACTGCCGAAGAACTCCGCTGTCTGAGCTGCTTCTTCTGCTACCGGAATATCTGCTGTTCCGCCTGTACAAACTGCGATACATCCTTTCTTTGGTTTTTCCGTCGACTGTATCTTGAGAATTCTTGAAATCGGATCAAATTGAACCATTGGCAGTTCTTCCTTTACCTTATCATATTGCTCCAGCGTTGCTCGGGTTCCCAAAACATTCTTATCCTGCTCATAAAAATTGCGGTAAATTCCTATCAGATGATCGATGGATTTCCCACTGCAAAAAATCACCTCGCCAAATCCGGAACGTAGTTCTCTATGATGGTCTAGCTTTGCATACCCTAAATCCTCATAGGGTAATTTTTTCAGAAGCGCCTCCGCTTCGTTGATATTAATCTCGTTATTCTGAACCTGTTCTAATAATTTATGTATATCCATGATAACCTCCATTTAGCGAAACACTACGAATTAGGGTGTCATCCATTCATTTCATAGTGAATTGTTTTCACAAAAAAATATGAAGAAACGACAACTGTTCTCAGTTGTCTGAATCTTCATGATTCATGATAATCTATTCTAATTAACTCTTTTACAACTCGCACTACGCTCATACTTTTTTGGCATAAATCCTAAAAAATCGCTTTGCTATTCTATATAAGACTCGTATACGAGGCTTTGGGTTCGCGTATTTTCTTGAGACAATTCATACTTAAACCATACCAGTAATCCTTGAACATTATTGAAGTCTGCTGCCTTCCTGACAGCACATTTAAGATAACTTCATTTATGATAGACCATATTATTATAACTGTAAGTGCTCAGAAATAAAATACTATTCTAACTTTTTTTATATTTCCACATCTTATCTTTTCATTATTTCAAATTTTTACTTTTTCAATATTTCCATAACCATCTTAATACTATAATCAATATAATTTTCCGTCGTTTTGTTAGAATCTCCTGCAATCATAATATTACACCGGTTTAAAGGAATTAGTATTTTCATAGCAGAACAGGAACTAACAGCTGCTGCCATCGATGCAGTTAATTCTCCTAACATGGAATTAGCTGCAATAATAGCAATTGGTCCAAGAATTATATTGGATTTATTAACCGTATGAATGATTGCATTCTCACCCGTAGCTCCGATATCAGCTCCTGCCTTAATCATATTATTCGTAGCAGTTGAATTGGTACCCAGGGCACATATCGTAATGCCCATATCTTTATTAATTTGTTTTCTGAGTTTATTAACAATACTTTTACCAATGCCGCCGCCCTGACCATCTATAACTGATATCATTATATCGCTGGTTAACATTTTCGTCTCCTAATTTAAATTAATGATTATTCCCTTATATGCATTTTATTGGTTCTACTCATTAATGTCAATACAACTAAATTTAAAAAATTATAATCATTACATCTTCTGCGCCTTCTCCAACTGAGTATTAATATCCATGCCCAACCCCAACAGAATGATAAATACCGGTGTCGTCTGAAGTGATGAATCATTAAAAAAGCCGCTAATCATAAAGCTTAAGGATGCCATGAAGCATGCCAGTCCCATCCTTGCTTTGAATGAGGTCAGCGTATGTTGTTTATAAATACGAAATGACTTAAACATATAGAATAGATAAAATACAATAAATGCAATCATGGAAATTACACCGGTCTGTATACCAAACATCAGGAACATGTTATGCGGTTTTTCTATTAATGTATGTGGTGTCTTACAATTATTGGCCTTTCCAACATAATCCGACTGAGGAAATACAAACGGGAAGGTATCCGGACCTGATCCAATGATTAGATACTTCTTCAATAATGGGATGCAACGAGACCATAGATATCCTCGACCGGAACCGATATCCTCTAAGCTCATTATTCCAATATGTTCAACTTTCGTAAGTTTATCCATTTTCCCGAAATCATTGATATATACATAGCCTTGTTCTTTATTCTGATAAAATCTCCAAGAGATATCGTTAATATCACAAAAAATATTATTTTCCTTGTCTATTTTCTTAACATAGAATGAAATGTCACTGAATGCTTTCCAGTTTAGTTTTTTTGTTATGCTATCATATTTATTGGAAATATTCTCCCCTGTAGCATTCTGAAACACTAGGGTAGCCTCATTATCAGAAGCCTGGTTAAGTGAAACTTTAACTACCTCGTTATTTATTTTAATGGATACTCCCTTGTCATCAGTTAAGATTTCTTGAAGGGATTTTGTATCCTTATCATCATAGAAGGATTGTATGGTTCCGGTTAATTTATGCCAATAACGAAATCCATTCAGACTATCAATACCAACAAATAATATAATAGTACATATTCCAATGAGGCAGCACTGTTTCCAGTTGCTCAGAAGTCCCTTTCGGTTTTGTAATCCCAGAATAATCAGAATAATAACGAATGAAAGAAGTCCTGTTCTTGAATATGTTTTAATTAGTAATATGGCCAGAAAAGCCATAATTATGTATATCGTAACACGTTCTACTCTACTTAAGATATCCGGGTTATTCTGTGCCTTCTTTACACCTGCCGGAAAAATAAGTGAAGCCAGAAACGATAGAACCATAGCCAGATATACCGACGCAAAATTAGAATTAAATAAGGTAAGGCATACTGCATTGGTACTAAGATAGGATCTTATATTACCAATATAATCTTTCCAGTCACTTCTGGGAATGATTAGCTTCTGAATTCGGGTATTATACATTAAATCTTTACCGATTATCTGAAAGAATCCTATTATAATCATAAATATTAGAGAAATTAGAAATGCCCTTAATATCGATTTATAATCTTCATCTTTTTTATCAACTTGATAGGTATAAATGAGAATAATGATATATCCTAAAAGTACGAAAACGCTTTCAAAATGGCCAAAACCACCTATAATAGAACTTTTCGTATTGACTGTAAAAATGGTTGATAGTACAACGAAGAACGAAAATATACCAAGTGGAATAAAACGCTTCATATCTTTAAGGGATCCCCAATTAAGAATAAAATAAGGAATTAAAATTATAGCTGCAACAAACGCAATTATCATAATCATATAACTTTTATAATAGGAAAAAAAATCATATGCCACATCAAAATCGGAATACCATGGATAATTTGAAAATCCTGCATTATAAGTAATCAAGCGAGTGATAAATGGCAATACGGCTAATACTAGTATAATAGGGATTAGTAAATCATTAAATTCCCTTTTCTTCTTTTGTTGTCGCATGTAGTTTCCCTCCCTGTACCTAATTCCTGCATGTCTGTTGTTACTAATCTATTTCTTAAAAATAACATATTACCATGCAATAATAATATATTATACTTATTTTATTATTCAAGCAAGCAAAATTATCTATAATATGCCAAAAATTCAAACAATAATATTATAATCATTTTGAGAACAGGTATCCGAAACGTTCAAGAATTGTTTTATAAGACCTGACTTTTCATATGATTTGAAAATATATATATAAATGTAATCCTAAGTATTTATAAAAGAAAAAAGGGAGTTAATCTCCCTTAACCCCTTCTATATCACTAGATAGAACTGTACTCTTCTATTTAAACAACCTGTAAAACTTTAATTTCACTTCTCGATAAGTCCAGATATTCCGAATTAATAAATAAGATCGGATTTGTAATATCCTGTGGAGGGATATATACAATTTCACCGATATCTCCGTTACTTAATTGTACCTTATTACCTACATAAAGTGGTGCCATATGCTTAAGGAAGGTATATAGGATTTTGTAATCAAAGAGTCTTACTCCCTCAGATAAGAACATTTCAAAAGAATCAAAGGGAGAAACCTTCCTCTTATAGATCCGATTTTGAGTCATTGCATCAAACACGTCCGCAATTGATATGATTTTCGCATAAAAACTAATTGAATTTGCATTTAATCCATAGGGGTATCCTGATCCATCCATTCGCTCATGATGAAGAAGAACCGCTCTTTTTATATCCATACTAAGTCCTGGTATTTCTTGGATAATCCCGTAACCTAATAATGTGTGATTTTTAATCACTTCGAATTCGTCAGCCTCTAGCCTGCCCTTCTTGTTCAGAATTTCCTGCGGTATTTTTGTCTTCCCGATATCATGAAGCAGACCGGCACTAATTAATTCACAAATCTGATTTTTCGTTAACCCCAGCCAATTTCCAATTAACATGGAATATAATGCTGTATATATACTATGAGTATAAGTATATTCATCCATATTATGTATGTTATTTAGGCAGTGAATAATATGATCAGCCTCAAATATATGGTTATAAATCTGTTCTGTCATATAGTGCGTTATTTCTTCAATTTCACTATACTCACCTAACGTAACACTCCTTAAAAGCTCCCGGATCTGAACAACATATTCCTTACATTGTTTTTCAAATTTTGAACTTTCTCTTCTGTCTTTCGCCGATTCATAAATCTGTACTTCATAAATATTATGATCTAGCATCTTTAATTTAATATAATCATTCATTATAGTGTCCTTATTTACCAAGATAACACCATTAGCGCAGAAAACATCCCTTGCAATAATCTCCCCATTTTTACATTTAATCGTTAATACCGATTTCATTATTATCCTCCATTTATATAGAGTTAATAGGCAATAGCATAACTTTATAGTTTTTGTAATTGTATCTACAACAGCTACATATTTCTCCGCTCCAACGCATCCTTCAGATCAAGTTTTTTAACAATTTACTTTCGTTCTAAAATAGTATTTGCTGTGTATACAATACTTACAATTTATGTGCTTCGCAATTACAAATATAGGATTAGGGTTAAAATATAAACTGATAAAATAAAAAGCAGACATCTATAGATTGTCTACTTTTATCCATTCATTTTGTAAAAGTTGGCAACCTGACTATCGTAGTATTATTAACCTTAGACTCATGGCTTTGCGTCCCCACCTTTCGGTGAGTTTGCTTTTTCAGTTTTATTTTTTTTCTCATAATACTGCATTATTATATATCATTTTTCAGATATTGACAATATATAATTGCATTTTTTAACAAAAATAGTCAATTTTTCCTCCTTAATCCAATGTTAAGTACTAATCCAATTGCAATCATTGAACTAACCAAGGAAGTTAAACCGTTACTTATAAATGGCAGTGGTAATCCGGTATTCGGAAG